>CAJAPL010000181.1 GCA_903943625.1 uncultured bacterium | reverse complement strand
TTAAATTACTTTGTAATATATAAAATAACGATAGAAAGCTTGACAAAATATAAAAAAGCATAGATTGTTGTGCGGTCAGGAAAAAAATCGATGTTTTGTTGGATTTTATTTTCAATTCTAAAATAATGGATATTGATAAACATACCATTGAAGTTATCGTTAATCAGTTTGCGCTAAAAAAAGTTCAGGATCAAAATATTGAAGCATTTGATTTTGGTTTGAAGGATTTGGAGATGTTACTTTCTGCTAGGATAAAATATTTGATCGACTATGACCGAAATAAGTTAATGACGACTCTTTATAGGATAGATATAAATGAAGATGCCGTTAAAAATATATTTAAACATTCAAAAGCTGAATTAATCCCAGTTAGGATTGCTAAGTTAATAATATCCAGAGCCGCCGAAAAAATAAAAAACTACAAGATATAAATAAACTTTATTGGCATCCTTTAAAATGTTGGGAAATTGTTTTGTAAAAATCTCTTGCAATTGATTTAAAAAAACATAAACATCATCTGTTATACCAAAGAAAGTAGGTTGTTCAGTACGTAAAACACATTAGTCCCTACCTAGGTTATTCAGAATTCATTTTATGATTTTGGTATAGCCTTGAATATTTCAAAGGTAATTTTTTTTATAAGAATAGTAATAAAGCAATGGCTATTACCAGACAGAAAAAAGAAGAACTTATAAAAGATTATATCAAAGATCTAAAAGACTCTGATAATTTGGTTATACTCCAACAATCGTGAATTACTGTGCCTGATGCCACTAAAATTAGGAAGTCAGTAATGGATATTGGATGAAAGTTTAACGTTGTTAGAAAGAGACTTTTTTTCATAGCGCTTAAAGAAGCTTGATATGAATGAATAACTTTGGAGGATTTGGATTGACCCGTTGCCGCCTTGTATGCTAATGGAGACCAACATGGGCCATTAAAAGTTATAAATAAATTCTTGAAACAATATAAAAAGGAAGCGAAAAAATCATCATTCTCTTTTTTGTGATGATGGTTTGATAAAAAATGGCAGAATTGAGAATATGTAAATGATCTTGCTAATATGCCTTCAAAGGAGGAGCTTATATCAAAATTGGCTTATATATTCAATTATCCATTACAGTGATTTGCTGGTGTGTTGGATCAAATCTCAAAAAAACTATGAGATGCTTGATCATCAAATTCTAATGTAGAAACAAAAGTTGATGAGGTTCCAGCAATAGCTGAGACTGAAGCAGTGGCTGAGACTGAAGTAGTAGCTAAGGTTGATGCAGTTGCCGAAACTGAAAGTGCTTGAGAATCTGCATAGAACTAAAAAAGTTGTAAATGTTTTTGAAATATATTTATTTTATAATCTGTATAGAGAATGGAATTGTCCAAGAATGCACAAAAGATTATGGATCTTGTTAAGGAAATGGGCGCTGTAGAGTTGAACCAACTTGTAAAAGCCTTGGAAGAAGAATTTTGAGTAACTGCTGCTGCTATGGTTGTAGCCTGAGGGGTTGCTGGTGGTGGTGACGCTGGTTGAGCTTGAGCTTGATCTGATACTGTTAATGTTGAATTGACAGAAATTGGTCAGCAAAAAATTGCTGTTATCAAGGTTATGAAAGAGACTTTGAACATCGATTTGAAAGCAGCCAAAGAATTGGTTGAAAAAGCTCCAGTTATTGTGAAAGAAAAAGTGAAATTTGAAGAAGCGGAAGCTTTGAAGGTAAAATTGCAAGAGGCTTGAGCTACAGTAAATTTTAAATAATCCTAACTGGATTTTTGAAATCGTAGCGAGATAGGTCCTTTATTTATTTTGTAGAAAGTGAAAATATGACTGTTTCTATTCAACAAATTGTTGATGCACAAGTTCATATTGGTACTTTGAAAAATGAAGCACATCCAAAAACTAAAAAGTATTGGGCTGAAATTATAAATGGCTTGGTCGTTATTGACCCTGACTCTATAATTGCTCAACTTGAAAACGCAAAATCTAAAATTCAGAAAGCAAAATCTGAATGAAAAGATGTGTTGGTTGTGAGTGAAAAAAAGATGTACTATGAAGAACTTGCTAAATTGGCAGAATCTAGTTGAGTGTTTTATCTGAACTATAAGATTCCTGCTTGATTTTTGACTAATTTTGAAACTCTTAAAAAGAGGATTGATTCTATGAATGATATGATAAAATTTATGGATAGTGAAGACTTTTTGACTTTAACGAAAAAAGAACAACTAACATATAAGAGGAAATTTGACAGAATCAATAAGATATATAAATGAGTTACTAAACTTAGTAAGAAGCCAGCTTTAGTTGTCGTTATTGACGGTATGATGTTGGATGGTTTTGTGGATGAGTTATCTCAAAATAAAGATATCGACAATATAATTATTTCATCAACAAATTTTGCAAGATATTATCCAGAAGACAGGCTCATGATAGCTAATATTTGAAGTTATAAGAGTTTAGATTTTGTAATGAAATACATATTATCTTAAAAAAATAAGACATGCAGGAAATCCAGCAAGCAATTGATCAGCAATGATCCGTTAATACCTTGTATGTTCCAAGTAGCTTGGAAAAGAAAAGAGCTATTTTGATGTACCTCTTTTTTGGGATAATGATATTTGTAGGCAAGAAAGAGATGAGTGTGTTTGAATACTTCCATCTTAGACAAGCTTTGTGATGGTCGGTTTTGTTTATATTGTTTCTCATATTTAGTATTGTTTTGCTTTTCTTCCCGCTGATAAAATATATATGATTGTTAATTATTTTGCTTATAGTTTTTGTTTGGATATTATTTGTTTTGGATGCTCGAAAGGGAAAATATAGTGTTCTTTGAGGAGAGAAATCTCCATTGGCTTTGTTTAGGTGAATAGGAGAGTGGATAATAAATTTATTTGAGATACAGATAAAAATTTATCCTACTCAGGACGTTAATTTAAAGGCAACTTCTTCTTTGGAAGATTTAATTAAATAAAGATTTTATTACTTCAAATATATAATACTATGAGTGGAGTTGATATGCAATTACTCAAAAGACTAAGAGAGACTACATTTGCACCATTAAAAGATTGTAGGGAAGCTCTTGTAGAATCTAATTGAGATTTTGATAAGGCTCTGGATGTTTTAAAAGAAAAGTGAATGTCAAAAGCATCTAAAAAAGCAGATAGACTAACAAATGAATGATTGATAAAAGTTATTAAAAAAGATGGAAGAGTTTATGCTCTTAAGCTTTTGTGTGAAACTGATTTTGTTGCAAAGAATGAGAATTTCATTTCTTTGTTTGATGAAATCATGACTAAGGTGTGTACTATAACAGATGATGTTAATAGTCTGTCTGAAGTAGATCAATGATTGTTAGATGAAATAAACTGAATGGTGAAAGAATTTATATGAAGACTTGGTGAGAATACTAAGCTTGATGATATAATCGTATCAAATAAAAACGCTTATGTTTATAATCATCCAGGTAATAAAGTTGCGGCTATTATCTATTATACTGGTGATGAGAATATTGCAAAAGAGTTGGCATTACAAGTCGCTGCCATGAACCCTGAATACTTGTCATTTGAATCTGTTCCTCAGACTTATCGTGATGAATTGTTAGAAAAATTTAAAGCAGAAATGGCTGATTCTGGGAAACCAGCAAATATTGTAGAGCAAATAATAGCTGGGAAATTACAAAAGCAGTTGTCTGACTTTGTGCTTTTGGAACAAGAATATATAAGAGATGGCTCTAAAAAGATAAAAGATATTATCTCTGGTGAATTTGAAATAACTGGGTATGTTAGATTATCTATATAGTTTTATTTTGTAGATAAAATTTTGTCATGGAAAATTATGAATTAGTTTTGCTTCTAGACTCTAAAACAAAGGAGGCTGACCGTAAGGCGCTTCTAAGTGATTTAGAAAAAAACTTTAAAGATAATATTATTAGTAAGGATGATATTTGACTTATGAATCTTTTGTATCCTTTGAAATGAGTTAAGGTAAATGATGTTGCCTATTTTTGTTCTTATTATTTACAGTTAGAGGCTGCCAATATAAAGGATATAAAACAAGCTTTCCTTTATAATAATATTATACTTAAGTATGATATATTTAAAAGAACCAAAAAACAGGCTTCTTTTGAATTTAAAACTTTACAAAAGAATTGGAAGATGTTATAAATTCATGGGAGGAAAAAAAACTTTGACAGAAAATTTCTTTCTTTGCTGATTTAAAAAATTCTAAATATATCAATCGAAAATCTATTCCAATGTTAAAAAAATATGTTACCAGGTTTGGTGATATGAAGCCAAGAAAATATACACACAACTGAGTGAGTGTGCAGAAAAAACTTAGAAAAGAGATTATAAGAGCTAGAAATTTTGGATTAATAGAATTTATAAAGCAATAGTTATATTTAAGGTATATATTTTATTTCTCAATATAGTTTGTAATGGCTAGTAAATTGAAAAGAATCAGAAAATACAATTGGAAAAAAAGAATCGGGACACATGGATTTAGACAAAGAATGCAGACTTGGACTTGAAGAAGGGTGTTGGCTAGAAGAAGAAAAAAGTGAAGAAAGATGCTGGTAGTTCAGAGAAAAAAATAATGTAGGATCAGTATTTTGGTTTTATGTTTTTTTGTTTATTTTCTAAACTGATTTTTATACCCATGGTAGATAAAAAAAAACTTAACCTAAAAAAAGGAGCTAAGGTAACTAAGCCTTCTAGTTTGCCTGTTAATTTAAAAACGGATAAAAAAAAGTGAGCGTCTGCTAAGACGACACCAAATTTAAAAGAAATCTTTAAAGATTATTACCAGAAAGATTGAGTAATATATCTTACGAAGCCAAGGAGTTTCTGATGATTCCCTGATCTCTTGGATTTACAAAAAAAATGATATCGAAGTTTTGTGAATAAATATATACATAAATTATTTGCTGATATTAATCCTATATCTGATATAGCTTGAGAAAAATTATACATACATATATGAGATATAAAAATTGAAGATTGTATGGAGACTGTCGAAAATTGTAAGAAAAAGGAACTTACATATGGTTGAATTATTACATGAAAGGTAAAGCTTGTAGAAAAGGCGGAATCGGCTGATTGAAAAAAAACAGTAGAAAAGGTGTTGTTTAGTAAGCGTGTAAATATAGGTATAATGCCGCTTATGACACCGTCTGCTTCTTATGTTATAAACGGAGTAGAGAGGGTAATAATATCTCAGATTATCAGGTCTTATTGAATATTTTATGCAAAGAAAGATTTTAGATACTCTTTTAAGGTTATACCTGAAAATGGGCCATGGTTGGAGGTGCAAGTAGAAAAATCTTGAGTGATTGTAGCTAGAATAAATAAATCAAGAAAATTTCCTATAAGTACATTGCTTAGAGTTTTTGGCATGGAAAACGATGATGGTATAAGGGAGCTCTTTAAGGACTGTTTTGAAGAAGAAGATACAAACTATGTAGAAATTACATTAAAAAAAGATACGACAAAAGATGCCTTATCTGCTGCTGAGTATATTTATAATAAACTTAGACCATGAGAGTTGATAGACCCTGAGAGTGCTTTGAACTATGTAAAAGCTCAATTTATGGACCACAATAGAATATTTGTAGGTAGAATAGCTAGAAGAAAATTAAATGCTAAACTTGATTTGACAAAATCTATAGATGACCCAAATTCAGATTTATATGATGGAGAGGACTTGGTTGCTTCTATAAAATACCTTCTAAATCTATCAAACTATAAAAAATGATATTATACTGATGACTCTGATCATCTTTCCAATAAACGTATAAGAACTATGTGAGAAATATTGTATGCTCATCTACAACCAGTTATGAGGAAGTTTGTCAAGAGTGTTAAGTGAAAATTGAGTGTCCTAAACCTTGATAATGCAATAAAAATAACAGATCTTGTGAATTTTAAAATAATAGATAATGCTGCAAAGAGTTTCTTTGCTACATCTCAACTTTCTCAATTCCTAGATCAGATCAATCCTTTATCTGAAGTGGAACATAAAAGAAGAATCACTGCTCTTGGGCCATGAGGGCTTAAAAGAGAAACTGCAAAGTTTGAAGTTCGTGATGTTCACCCTTCTCATTATTGAAGGATATGCCCTATAGAAACACCAGAATGACAAAATATCTGACTTGTTATTTATCAATCAATTTACTCTCGTGTGAATGAGGAGTGATTTTTGGAAACGCCAGCACTAAAAATATTACGTGACGTAGAACCTAAAAAAAAGAAATTGTTAAACAGGATAGTACATCGTGATATTTTTGAATTGGACGCTAAGTGAAATCATACTAAAAAAATTATAGCAAAAGAGTGAGAGTACATAGATGATCAGATAGCAGAAAAAATAGAGAAATTCTATTGAAAATATAGTAAGCTTATTTCAGTTAAGTCGTTTTTTGATTGAACTATTGATTATATATCGCCAGAACAAGATGAGAAGTTTTATGTGGCTGATGCAACAACACCTATTGATGACTATAATAATATAATCTGACAGCGTATAGCTGCTAGGCATTTTAATGAAATGGAAACATTCCATGTAAATGATATTACGCACATGGATGTTAACCCCTCTCAGATATTTAGTCCAAATACTTCTCTTATCCCATTCGTCGACCATAATGATGCTGTACGTGCTTCAATTGCGACCAATCAACAGCGTCAAGCATTGCCACTATTAAAAATGGAAGTCCCTTTGGTTGGTACTGGCTTAGAGAAAGATATTGTCCAGATGACACACGCTGTTATAAAAGCTGATGATGATTGAGAGGTGATTTATGTTGATTGAAAAAGGATTAAGGTGAAATATAAGTCTGGGACAAAGGAATATGTTTTGACTATTTTCTCAAGATCAAACCACAAAACTTGTGTTAATCAAATCCCTTGTGTGGCATTAAAACAGAAAGTAAGTAAATGAGATATCCTAGCAGAATGACCATGTTCTTTGTGATGAGAAATGGCTTTATGAAAAAATCTAAGAGTGGCATTTATGCCGTGGAAATGATATAACTATGAAGATGCTATAGTGATCTCTCAAAGACTAGTAAAAGATGATGAATTAACTTCTATACAAATAGAAGAGTATGAAATCGAGGTGGCTGATACAAAGCTTGGCCCTGAAGAAACAACAAATGATATCCCTTGAGTTTCTATGTCAAAACTAAAAAATCTTGAAGATGATTGAGTTGTTAGGATATGATCAATAGTAAAATGATGAGATTTGCTGATATGAAAAATTACCCCAAAGAGTGAATGAGAACTAACTCCTGAAGAAAAATTGATTCAAGCAATATTTGGAGATAGGTCAAAGAATGTAAAAGATACGTCTCTTTATATGCCGAGTTGAAGTGAATGAAAAGTTATTGATGTTGTTATATTAGATGCTAAGAAATGAGATAATTTGATGGCATGAGTAAGAAAAAAAATTAAGGTTTATGTCGCTACAACCAGAAAGATAGAAGTATGAGATAAGCTTGCCTGAAAACACTGAAATAAGGGTATCATAGCGGTTGTTGTGCCAGAAGAAGATATGCCTTATTCTGATGATTGACAGCCAGTCGATATTATATTAAACCCACTTTGAGTTGTTTCTCGTATGAATCTTTGACAGCTTTTTGAGACACAATTGTGATATATTGCTAAAACACTTTGAATAAAGTTTGCTGTACCTACGTTTGGAGCTTTTGGTTTAAATGAGTTTAGCGATTTGGTGGAAAGATGTTGATTATCCGATAAGGTGAGAATAAATCTTTATAATTGAGAAACTTGAGAACCTTATGATCAGAAAGTTACAGTATGATATATGCATATATTGAAATTGGTTCATATGGTAGAGGATAAAATACATGCTAGGTCGGTATGACCATACTCCCTTATTACTCAACAGCCACTTTGATGAAAATCAAGGCAGTGATGACAGAGGTTTTGAGAGATGGAGGTGCGATCGTTGGAAGCTTATTCGGCTGTATATACTCTACAGGAAATGCTAACTGTAAAATCTGATGATGTCGTATGAAGAAATAAATTATATGAAGCTATTATAAAGTGACAGAAACCAAAGATTTGATGATTGCCAGAATCTTTCAACCTTGTTTCTTATCTATTTAAATGATTGTGACAAAACATCGTCCCTTTGACTGTAGAAGAAACCGAAACTGTTCATCAAGAAAGAACCAAAAAAATAAAGGACTTGTGACTTTCATGAATACTTAGTTGACCACTTACTACTGAGTGATGATGGTATGAATCAGAAGATACTACTCATGAGAAGGAAGAATTGATTGAGAATGTAATACAAGAAATGGAAGACTTTTGAGAAATAGAAGAAAATTAGCATCAAATAAATATTTATAATTTAAATTTTGTTATACATGTATAAAACAAAATTTGATTCACTTATGGTTACTCTTGCCTCTGTTGATGATATTTCTAGCCGATCGCATTGAACAGTAGATAATCCTGATACTGTTAATTATAGAACTTGAAGACCAAAACAAAGTTGACTTTTTTGCGAGTCTATTTTTGGTCCTGTAAAAAACTATGAATGTAGTTGTGGGAAATATAAATGAATAAGATATAAGTGAATTGTCTGCGAAAGATGTGGAGTCGAGGTTACAAACTCTAGAGTAAGAAGGTCAAGAATGTGACATATTGAATTAGCATCTCCAGTTATACATGTTTGGTATAAATCTAGTCCATCATGATGAATTAACCAAATATTGGGACTGTCTTCAAATGAAATTGATAAGGTTTTGACGTTTGTAAAATATGTTCTTGTGAAGGGGATTGATGATAAATCAAAAGATAAATTAAAAGTTAAAATAAAAGTTGACTATGAGAAAAGGTTAGATGAACTTGATAAGCTATATAAAGAAGAAAAGACAAAATCTAAAGAAGAATCTAAAGATGGAAAAAGATTAAAAGAGGTTGACAGGCTGTTTGAAGAAAATAAAGATAGTCTAGAGAAGGAATTTAATAGATTAAAATCAATAGTTTCTGACTTGGATTTTGGTTCTACTATTTTGGAAAGTGACTATAGGAACATATTTGTTCAGTTTACTGACTTAATTACATTCTCTTCTTGACCTGAAGCTATACTTAAAATGCTTCAAAGTATAGATGTAGAGAAAGAAATCAAAAGAAGAGTACAAGAATTTCATAATATAAAATCTGAAGATCAGAAAAAAAAGGCTATGGCTTTGATTAAGCTTTTGATAAATCTTCACATATCAAATGTAAAACCAGAAAATATGGTAATTAAAAAATTACCAGTTATCCCACCTGATTTGAGGCCGGTTGTGCAACTTGAATGATGAAAGTTTGCATCATCTGATGTTAATCTTTTCTATAGACGCGTACTGATGAGAAATATTAGGCTCAAGAAAATGATTCAAGTCGGTATGCCTGATGTTGTAAAGAAGAATGAAATCAGATTGCTCCAAGAGGCGGTGAATAATCTTTTGGTGTGAGAAAAAAATTCTACATCTAAAGCAGGAGCTTGAATAAAAGTATTTAAATCATTGTCTGATATGCTTTCTTGAAAAGAAGGAATATTTAGAAAAAACCTTTTATGAAAAAGAGTAGATTATTCTTGAAGGTCTATAATTACTGTCGGTCCTAATTTAAAGTTGGATGAATGTGGTTTGCCAATAATTATTGCGGTAAAAATGTTCACTCCTTTTATTATAGGTAAACTGATAGAAAAAAAGATAGTTTATACCCCCAAACAAGCAGAAAAACTTATCAAAGAAGAATCCCCAATTGCACTAAAATTTCTAGAAGAAGTTATAAAAGATAAATATGTACTTTTGAATCGTGCTCCCACATTGCATAGACTTTCAATGGAGGCATTCAAGATAAAGCTTATGCCTTGAAAAACAATTAGAATCCATCCTCTTGTTTGTCCTGCATTTAACGCCGATTTTGATGGTGATCAGATGGCCGTACATTTGCCTATTTCTGATGAAGCTCAAAGGGAAGCAAGAGAACTTATAGCTGCAGATAAGAATATTCTTAAGCCTGGATCTGGAGACCCAACTATAACTCATTCACAGGATATGGTACTGGGTGCTTATTACCTTACTGATGAATTTGATTCCAGATATCCTGATTATAATACTCCTGCACTATGGGAACAAAAAACTCCTGTTGTATGAATGTTTGCATCTATTGAAGATGTTTTAATTTCTTATGCAAATGGTGATTTAAGGGTAAAGGATAAAATAATTTTGATATATGGATGAGAACCAATCAAAACAACAGTATGAAGAGTTATATTTAACAATGTTTTGCCTGAGAAATTGAGATTTATAAATAAGAAACTTGCCAATAAAGATTTGGTTAAAATATTAAGCGTTGTGTTTGATGAATATGATATGCCAACAACTGTTAAGGTGGCCGATGACATAAAAGATCTTTGATTCGCTTATTCAACAATAGCTGCTATATCTATAAATGTCTTTGACATGAAGGTGCCAAAGGAAAAAGAAGATATGTTGAAGCTGTGAGATGAGCAATCCAATAATATTTACAAGTATTATTTTAGATGATTTTTGTCTGAGGAAGAGAAGCATAGACTAATAGTAAAGTTATGGAGCGATATAAAATCAAAAATAGAATGATTCCTTAAAAATATTATATGACCTGGGAATGATTTATACACTATGATTGATTCTAAGGCTAGATGATCTCAGACCCATCTTACTCAGATTTCTGGTATGAAATGACTTGTTGTTAACCCCAAGTGAGAGGTTATAGAACTTCCTATAAAATGAAGTTTTGTAGAATGATTGAAACCTATTGAATACTTTATAGCTGCCCATTCTTGAAGAAAATGAAAAGCTGATACTGCCCTTAGAACTGCAGAATCTTGATACTTAACTAGAAAGCTTTGTGATGCTTCTCAAGAGGTTATAGTGAGAGAGGAGGATTGCGAAACAACTAAATATGTGATATTTTCAAAAGAAGAAATAGAACTTAGATGAGAAAAATTCTTCAATGTTGTATATGGTAGGACTTTAGCTGAGGATCTTTTAGATAAACACTCAAAGATAGTGCTAAAGAAATGAGAAATGCTCGATAAGAAGGCCATGATCTTGATTGAAGAAGAATGAATAACTGCATTGAAACTCAGAAGCCCATTGACTTGTGATTGTATAAGCTGAGCTTGTCAAAAATGTTATGGTATGGATCTGTCTACCAGAAAGAATGTTGAGATATGAACTCCAGTTTGAATAATAGCTGCGCAATCTATATGAGAACCGTCAACTCAGTTGACTTTGGATACCTTTCATGAGTGATGAGTGGCAGGGAAATGATGAGACATTACTCATGGTATAGAGAGAGTTAAACAATTATTTGAAGTTAGACCACCTAGGACGCCGGCTGTGGTTGCTCCTTTTGATGGCACCATTTACTTTTCTGAAGTCTCTGAACAAAATAAAACAACGGTTATTAAAATAGTGTCAGAATATATAAAGAAGAATTATTTGATAAAAGACTGATATACTACAAAATTGAAGAAATGACAGATGCTTGAAAAATGAGCTACTTATGCTGAAAAATGAAAGAGTAAATTGAAGGTTAAGGAAGAGTGAAAAATTTTGGAAGTCCACGATGACTTTGTTGTGCTTTGAACACAAGGAGTATTCACTAGGTCATTAACTGGTTTAACCCCTAGGAAAACAAAGGATTGAGAAAAGGTTTATAAATGAGAAGTATTAACAAACTGAGCATTGGATATTATGGAGTATAAAAATATTGTATGAGATTTACAGGCCCAAAGATATATAATATCTGAAACAAAGAAAGTTTATATGTCTCAATGACAGGATTTGAATGACAAGCATATAGAAGTAGTTGTAAAGCAGCTTTTCTCAAAGGTGTTTGTTCAGGATTCTTGAGAAACCAGCTTTATACCTGGAACTCGTGTGAAATATGAACATTTTGTAAAAGTAAATAATGAACTTGTTGCCCAATGAAGAAGGCCTGCAAAATGAATTAGATTGGCCTTATGATTAACAAATATAGCAAAAGAAACTGACTCTCGGCTTTCCGCTGCATCATTTCAGGAGACAATAAGAGTAATGGTGTGAGCTTCTCTTAGAGGCGCAATAGATGACTTATCTGATTTAAAAGCGAATGTGATTATATGAAGACTACTCCCTGTTTGAGAAATTTATAGAAATAAACACTGATACTAATCCGCGTTTATAGTGCACAATCTAAGAATTAAAAATAATATTAAGCTTGAAAAAAAATTAAGGATTGATATATATACCTTTCGTTATATTTAATTATTGACATAAACAAATGGCTCATAAAAAAGCAGCGGGATCTACCAAGAATCTAAAAGACTCAAAACCAAAATATAGGTGAGTCAAGGTCTTTGGATGACAAAAAGTAATCCCAGGAAACATTATTATTAGACAAAAAGGAACAAAGTTTGAATGCTGAAAAAACGTTTATATGTGAAGAGATTTTACTATTCTTTCACAAATAGTTTGAGTAGTGGCATTTAAAAAGAAAAAAATTAAAAGGTTTGATGGTAGGATATATCTAAAAACTGTTGTAGAAGTTTTTCCTTTGACAGAAGAAAAATTAGTTAAACAAGTAAAGATAAAAAAACCAGCTAAAGAAGTTTCCCCAAAAAAACCAGTAGCAAAAGCTGTAAAGATTGTTGAAGAAACTCCAGTTGAAAAGAAGGAAACAGTAAAAAAACCTGCGGTTAAAAAAGCTCCAGTTGAAAAGAAAGAAACAGTAAAAAAACCTGCGGTTAAAAAAGCTCCAGTTGAAAAGAAGGAAACAGTAAAAAAACCTGCGGCTAAAAAAACAACAAAAAAATCAGCATAATGTTTTTTAATTTTAATGAATCAAAATGACTATAGGGCCAAAGAAAAAAATATCGCAAGCAAAGTGAGCAAGTAGACATTCGACACGACTTGGTTTGAATCTTAAGAGATTGAAAGATACTTATAAAACCTCAAAGTGTAAAAATTGTTGAGCTAATAAATTATCTTATAGAGTTTGTCCTACATGTGGCTATTATAAATGAAAACAAGTATTGACTATAAAATCTAAATCAAAAGCTAAGGTGGTTGATGCGTAATATTAATTCAGAATTAATAATTCAGAATTTAATTAAAAAATAGTAGGTCATGAATGTTCATCAGAGAATAAATGCAAGAAAAATAGTGTTGTCTTATTTTTATGAAAACTGTTTTTTCTATAAACTTTTGGAACAGGATCCTGCGATTAAAGAAGCTTTGTTTATAGATAATATATTTGAATCTCAAACTGAAACGTTTTCTCAAGAAAGAGATAATTTTTTGAGCGCGATAAAAGATGGTTATTTGACTTGAGACCCTGAGGATTGATTGATGTATGTACTAAACCATTTTTTTGATGAATGGAAGAAAGAAGATGTCGATATCGACTACGTTCTAAAGGTATGAAAAAATCTAAATAAATACAGAGATGAAATAATAAAGAAAATTAATGGATATGCTCAAAGTTTTGATTATTCTCAAATGGATGTAATGGATCAATCTTTGTTTATTTTGTGATATGTAGAGCGGAAAGAATTGGATACCCCAAAGGAAGTAATTTTAAACGAGCTTGTAGAACTTGCAAAAAGGTATTGTGATGAATGATCTCCAAAATTAATTAATGGCATAATGCACAATATAATCGCAGAAGGTAATGCCGTTGCTACTAAGGATTAAGACCTTAAATCCGAGATTATAAATTCGAAGCTGGCTATAGTCAGTTTTTTTTATTTTCCCTTTGATAAATGGCTCTTAAATTTTATAAGTAATATATTTTATAAAAAGCTATCTATGCAGAATTACTCAGAACTTGTACAACAACTTATGAATACGCCTAAAGATAAATTAAGTCTAGAACTTTTTGTTGATTATAAAAGAGAATTTGCAAGAAAATATAAGATGAAAGATTTACCTAGTAATATAACTATACTTAAATCTTATCGCGAAATGATTGATAGGAAATTGATTAAAAGAGATATTGAACTTGAACAATTTCTCAAAAAAAGAAAAATTAGATCAGCCTCTGGTATCGTTGCTATTCAGGTTTTGACTAAGCCATTTCGATGTCCTGGTGAATGTATATTTTGTCCCAATGATCCTACTATGCCAAAGAGTTATATAAAATCTGAACCAGGGGCAATGAGAGCTTTGTTAAATAAATTTGATCCTTTGAAGCAGGTTTATAATAGATTAACTTCACTTACTTTATCTGGTCATCCTACTGATAAAATTGAAATGATAGTGCTTGGTGGGACTTGGGATGTTTATACGGCTAAGTATAAGATAAGCTTTATTAAGGGCCTTTATGACGCTGCGAATACTTTTGGTAAATTAAAAGTTAAAAGTGCAGAATCGGACAAAGATTGAGGGGATAGGCGCGATCAGAGATTTAAATACACCCTTCAATGACTAGATAAAGTAAAATATTCTAAAACTTTGGAAGAAGCAATTAAAAAAAATGAAAAAGCGGCACATAGAATAATTGGCCTTACTTTGGAGACTAGACCAGAATATGTGACTGATGAAAATTGTAAACTTCGACGTGAAATGTGAGTAACTAGAATCGAAATATGACTACAGTCTATGGATGATAAGGTTTTAACAATGAATAAGAGGGGACATACGGTAGAGCAATTTCGTGGGTCAATGCATAAGCTTAGGCAGTATGCTTTCAAGTTTTCTGTACATATTATGCCAGGACTTTACTGATCTACTTATGCCAAGGATCTGGCAACGTTTACAAGTATTTACTCAGATATATTTATCAAACCTGATGAAATTAAATTTTATCCGACATCAGTAATTCCAAATACAGAACTTTACAATCTTTATAAACAATGAAAATATAAACCTATTTCTACTGATTATATCAAAAAATTAATTAGTCAGACTTTTTTGGAAGTTATACCTCCCTATACTAGAATTAAGAGATTGATTCGTGATATTCCTGCACCAGAAATTGTCGCATGAAGTAATATTACTAATCTTGCCCAATTGATGCATCAAAGTTTAAAATTGGAAATGAGCAGTGATAAATTTAAAATGAAAAATTTTTATTCGAGGTTATATCCTAACCACCAATTAATTAATAAGTTAACTAGCTCTGCGTTGAAAAAATTTTTATCTTGATGAAAGGAGACCTTAGTTGTTTGAAAAAAACCAGATTTAAGTAGTTTTAGAGATTTTGTGAGTTTGGATACGAGGAGTAGAGAAATAAGGCAAAAGATAAAGGATGTAAGACTAAAGAAAAAAGATGATCAGGCTAATTTAATTATTAGAAAGTATGAAAGTAGTGTCTGACTGGAATTATTCATATCATTTGAGGATAAGCTTTGATATTTGTATGGATTTGCTAGGTTGCTTCTGCCAACAAATGAGAATGCCATTGATTGGAAATGACTATGAGAGAATACTTCAATGATTAGAGAATTGCACGTATATTGAAACGTTGAAACATTAAAATCTAAAAAAATTGAAATGAAAAATGATAAGATCCAACATAAATGATTTTGAAGGCAATTAATGGAAATCGCAGAAAATATTTCAAAAATTTATTGATATAAGAGGCTATCAGTAATATCGGGAGTGTGAGTGAGAGAATATTATAAAAAATTGTGATATAAACTCGAGTGAACATATATGATTAAAAAGACAACTGATTAAAAAAGAGGCGATATCGCCTCTTTTTTAATCAGTTGTCTTTTTAATCATATATGTTCACTCGAGTTTATATCACAATTTTTTAT
>CAJAPL010000180.1 GCA_903943625.1 uncultured bacterium | reverse complement strand
GGGGATTTTTTTTGTTGGTTTTTCTTCTTGTCGGGGCCGCGATGCCTATTGCGGCCCAGGTTTCCGTATCCGACACTACAGTAGAGCGGATGATGGGCCACTCCCAATATCAGGAAGCAAACGACCTGCTATCGGCCAGGCTGAAAGCAGTCACAACCATCGACAATGACCATAAGCTGTACTACAATAACCGCTTGAGTTTGGCGCAGCTTAGGCTGAGGAACATCGGCCCAGCCATGCAGTCGGCAAGGGCTTCGCTCCTGCTTGCAAAAAAATCAAACGATTCAACATTGGTTGTGGATGCCTGGAAAGTAGCTGCTTACGCTTACAACAACTCCGGCAAGCTCGACAGCGCATTGCTGTTCACCCGGCAGATGCTGTTGTTCGGCGAGCGCAACAAGGATGAAAAGCTAACAAGGAACGCAATTGTTTCGATGGCGACCATCCTGTCGCAAAACAGGCGTTTCGACGAAGCTTTGGCCTATTACCAACGTGCGAACCTCCTGACAATAAAGTTAAAAGATACGATCAACTTTTCGTTGGGCAAATTCAACCTTGGCCTCACTTTCCTGAACCTGATTAAGACCGACAGTTGTATATACTATTTGCAACAGGCGGCAACTTTGGCCCAGCAAAACCGGCAGAATGATGCCCTTATCTATATTTATGGCACGATGGCCGATTGCTACCTGCGCATGAAAAATGAAAAAGAGCGCAAGAGATATTTGTTGCTTGCCAACCAGATTGCCGAAAAGATCGGCAACAAACAATTTTTGGCCATGGGGTTCAGCAACCTTGCACAAGGGGCATTGGAGCTAAAATCGTACAATGAAGTACTTGGTTACGGCCAGAGGGCGCTCGATTTGCTGAAAGAGCAACCTTATCCCGTCCTTAAGATGAAGGTTGACAGCATGATGTGTTCCGCATGGAAGGAAACAGGGAATTTTTCGGAGGCTTTCAACTATCTGTCGGTTTTTGTGAAAGAAAAGGAACAAATAAGTAGCGAAAGGCAGCAACAACAATTGAATTCCCTGATGGTCAGCCTTCAAGTGAAGGAGAAAGACCTGACCATCGCGCAGCAGCAACTCGACCTGGGGAGAAAGAAAAAGAACCTGCAACTTATGGGCCTTGTTGTTGTAATTATTGTGCTATTGGCAATGGGACAGTTGCTGTTCATTGTGAGGAACAGGAAGTTTAGAAAAGAGCTTTTCAGAAAGGAGAAAGACCTCGACCAACAAATGATAGAAATTCAAACCTGGATGGAGTGGAAACAGAACAATGCGTATATCGAAAAAAGGTCACCCGTGAATATCCCACAGCTAGAAATAAATTCATAGAAATTATAAATTATAATATTTTTCTCTATACTTATCCATAAACCAGTTGTATCAAGCTAGATGAGGATTATCATTTATTTCCTCCTTTTTTTCTGTTATGTTTAAGACTCTATCAAATACTTCAAGGTTTATAATTTTTTCATCTCCAAATCATTTACTCATAAGATCAAATAATTGAAAATAATTTATTTCTCATTGATTGTTTTTTCGATTTTCCATACTTTTTTTAACTGATTGCTTATTTTTATCATTTATTTCTTCGTTATTAAATAATTCATTAAACATTACTTCATTACTTCTTCACTCCTTTACTTCATTGGTATTTATTATTAGATTTAATCTAGCAATACAATTTCTAAATTCCCTAAGTTTGTCAGGATCTTTATAGCTTTCCAAGCTGTCGAATATTAATTTAATTAATTCATACTGCTTAGGTTTAAGAGTACTAGATATTTCAGTTTCTTCGTCAAACTTGATTATTGGAGTGCCATTTACCACTTCCCAATTATGAAAAATATCGCTCAAGACAGATTGCTCTGCGATATTTTTTTCGTTAAATTGCTCTACATAATATTTGTTCAAATTCATGTCAGCAAAGTTTTTTGAAATGCTTGTATCCAAATCAGATTTCATATTTTTTTCGTAATCTGACATGGTGGTTGCATCTTTTATATAATCAATGATTCATATCTCTCCAACAGAGTCTTTTAACGCTTGAAATGTTGGTAGTTTAACTTTCAACTTTTCTCTTTGCCCATTCTTTATTCACATGACATAAGTTCATCCGTTTTTTTCATTTTTATATGACATAAAATCATCCATTTCCAGCTCTCAAGTATTCATGTTATAGTGCAATCACACATGGTTTCAGTTAATTGTTCATTGCATATTAATCTCCTTCCTCTCTCTATCAAAAGATATGTCTTGATTTATATCCATTTTAAAATCGTCAGCAAAATTTTCCATATTTGGAGTTGTGTTATCAAAATATGATGCCAACGCTTGGAAACAATTTGTCATTATTCTTTCTTTAAATAACTTGTTTGTCCTGCCCTGTATATCAATCAAAGAATCTTCCAAAGCTTCGGTTTTTTTCTTTTCTATATCATCGATTATCCTTTTCTCCTCTTTCTCATCCCTTACGTCATTTTTCAAAGTATTTTTATCTATACTTAGATCTGCATTAAGATATTTTAATCGCCATGATGGCTCTCCATCTTTACTAAAATAAAGTTCCAAAATCTTCTTTGGATTTTCGATATTATTATCTCAATCCAGTTTATTTCTAATAGATTCTACATCTGTAATTTCTTGATCTTCTTCACTCACATCATCTACAAAATAAGAAATATCTTTATTCTTCAAAACAGCCTCTCCATTGGTTTTTAATCCCCCCAAAGAATCTGGTTTTGATATGTTTTTTTCTTTTCTATCATCGGTTCTTGCATCAAACGATATCTGTACATCAATCTCAAGAAATTTATTTAATTGATTAAATGATTGTATAAATTCATATTTCTTATATACCGGTTCATTAGCATTTGCAAGTTGTACGGCTGCAAACCGATATCCCAAATATTTCTCCTGTTTATCCTGATCAAGCGCCTGAAACTTAACGCTCTGTCTTATTTTTTTTACATCATCACTTAGTATAAACTCTCTCCGCTTTTCTGCATTATTTGATGTTTTAAATATTTCTGGAATAGTCTTATAGTGTTGATCCAATATGTCTCGTGCCTTTTTTATATTTTCCTCGTTATTATTTATATCTTCACTTTTTTTATCTATATCCCTACTTTTTATTAATTTTTTCAGTTTATTAGAAAACAATCAAATTTCGTCTGAGTTTATATCATAATCGAAATTTTTCTCATTGATTATATCTTCAAATGATTTCATCAAAAATTGATTTAAATCTCTCAAAGAGAATTCTCTACTATTGATTATAGTATTAATATGTTTTTCTAGTTTGCCTTCTTTATCAAGTTCTTTGTTTTTAATAAAAAATTCTTCCTTCTGTTTTATCAAGTTACTATAGTCTTCCTCTTTCTGTCCGGGATATAAATTTTTTAATAAATTCAAAAATTCTTGATCTTTGTTTTGAAGATTTTTATTATCTTTATTTTCTAAATAATTTTGTTGAGATACTTCAGTCATTTTTATCAAATAAATAAAGTACATACCTATTATAATCACATAATCCTTTTTAAAAAAATACTGTCCAAAATTCTCTCAAATCGGGTTGACATTAATGCTTAAATATTTATAGTAAAGATAAATTTTTACGACATATTCCTATTAATATGGTCAATAAAATTTCATCAAAAAATTTAATTAGATATTCTATATTAATCATTTTTGTATTATGACTAAAATGAGAGCTTATACAGACACTACAAGCAAAAGATACGAAGAAAATTTGATGAACCCAGATAAATAAAGAATGAGAAGATACCCAGAGTTATTTCGATGTTTCATACGACTACAGCTATAATGATATGTGAAGTTTAAATACAACCTGATGACCATGAGATCGATTAAATAAAATGCTATCCTATGCAAACGAAACTCAGAAAAAAGAAATTAGTAAATTAATTAAAGAAAACATACAAGAAAATCTAGATACATACAGAAGAATAAAAATAACTTTGGATGAATTATATAGCGATAATGCTTTGAGCGAAGAATGCAAATTTGCAATATGAGTATGATTATTATGACGATGAAGTATGAGAGAAACAGTAAAGGCTATTATTAAAAACAAATGTTTAGATAAATATAACTACTACAGGAAAAGACCCGGAGAAATAGAATTAGTAGAGCTCGATGAGATATCAAACCAACAAGATAATACAATAAGGCAACAGCGCTATGAAAGGCAATTACTTAATGCTATGTTTGATTCATTTGGTCTAGACTCCAATTGAGTAAAGAAAATTAATTTAGATTCCAATTGAGTAAAGAAAAAATAAGGTTATACTAAAATATTCAATTAAAAAAAATCCCATGTCAAAATTCAATTGGGATTTTTTTAAATATTTTTCTTGATATTGTTTTCTATTCGTCCTCCATCTTAGCAATATGTTTTGTGGCATAGAACAGTGTTATTGCCTGTATCCCGACGTACAAAAAAATTATACTAAACAACAGTTGCCCGGGAAGATTTGTGCGATTAAACAAAGCTATATTTATTACCATCGCAAGGAGAGTAATGATTAACCAAAATATATAGTCAATTTTTTTAAAATATTTTCAAATTCAAATCTTGGGGACATAAAAAATCAATATTCCACAAAATATATTTCGCAACAATGCAGACCATACTATCTGTGCCAAGTTGCCATCACACAGAGAAAATAAACTTACATAGATTGCAAAATTAATCACAGCAAAAACTATCAGTCTCTGGATTATACTACTATAATTTATTCTTTTCAACAATACGACATTTCATACAAAACTAGCAATGATTATCCGATAAAGCCATTCGTGCATAGCTGGCACGGCCTTTCAAATATTGTTTATATAGATTATTATCATTATGCCTATTAGTAATATGTTTATTCATTCAAGGGCATATTTTGCTAACATTGGCATATTGATAATGATATCATAAACCTGCCTGTGAAATTCTTGTTTAAATGGTTTTTGATACTGAGTTATTCTTTCCCCTGCTAGTATGCGTCTTACTGAGATTGTTTTCTGTTGTTGATCGCTGGGAGGTCTGTCTTTGATGATTTTGTATATCAAATAGTAAACCCCAGTCAAAAGCAAACTACTAAGGAACAATGCTATATAAAAATCAGAAATCTGGTGGATTATAACTAGTATGACACTTCATATAACAGCTAGCCCCAATTCATATCGCATATATTTATTTACTCATCATTTCAATCACATCACAAAAACCAGGAATCAGATTATTGCCATATTCAATGCCCGCACCATTCCAAATACATCCCAAAATACAACTCGTCCTCATACACTATATGCACTTATTATAAGCCAAATTATGCTTAGATAATATCATAGCTGAAAAACCGATTTCCCATCTTCATACTGCACAAAATAAGCTCCACCCCAAAATATCAAATTAAAGGCAATCAAAACTTGAGCTATATCTATGTTTGGCATACCAAAAAAACGTAAGCTAGTACCTAGTCATACGAGTATCACTATCCGTGCCAAGAAAATTAAATATTGTTGCCATCACTGTCCTACTTTTACCTTACCAGCTACAGACGAGGTATAAAAACTCAAAAAGAACAGTAAAAAAATGATAGGTATAAATCATAGATACCACAATCATACCACCCAAAAATATCATACAAATCCTACTAGTGCTGACAAAAGTAATACAAAAGTCACTTTTTTAATTTAAGATTTAAAATTTTATGCTTTTAAAGTGCTAAATTTATTCTCAAGTTGCGTATCAAGACAACGCATAGTATCACGATTATAGGGATCAGTATTATAAGATACATTATATTTTTTCTTCTTATAAACTTTATAAAATACAAAACTATTCATATAATTCATAGATTAGACAACAAAATAAAGTTTTTTAATTCAATTTCTTTTGAAATGCTGCTAAATATCATATATATAACAACCTCCAATATTACAGCTATCAATATCAATTCCACCCAGTCATAGCCTTTGTATATTACTTCTTTTGCGTTGCTAAATTTTTTCACCAAATCAGATCACAAAAACTTGATATATATTCATCCTACTCCAAATGTTACATAATCTCCATATTTATTTTTAACCGATCATCATATTCATTTTGTTTTTATAGCCTTAAAGAATCTAGCATATTCTTTCATTACATCTATATTAGATACAACAGAATCTTTGCTTAGGATTTCCAAATTACCTAGCTCCTTTTTTTTACTTTCCAAAAATTCCAATTCTATATTTTCCATGAGGTTGAGGTATTCTTCTCAAGCACTTATTACCTTGATCTGATTAGTCCCCATTTTCAATTTGCTCAACTCGCCTCTAAGTTCCTTGAACTTTTTTATCTTGAGCCCATCCACTATTCATATAGCTCTTTGTGAAAGGTCATCTCACCTGGCTATTGCATCGTCTATCACAGATCTTATCTTTACAAGCCCTTGATTGGAAAAAACATTTTCCTTCTGCTTCTTTTTCTTTTCCATCATTTCTTTTACTCTTTTCTTTTGTTCGCTGACGTATATCTTCGCTTCTTCTATTATTTTTATGGTTTCATCTCTAGGCTGAGGATCGCGCAAATAATTTATCTCACTTATCTCCAGTCACATATTACAAAAAAACATAGCTGCTTCACGTACATCATCCATATAATTTATTATGCGTATATTTTTTCAATCAGAATTAACTATCAAATATATCTTACCAAAACTATTTTCATCTCAGGGATATGCTTTTATTGAAATCATGATAATCCCCCGCAATTCCAAAATATGCCTAGCCTCATTTATATCTACGCTTTCTATCAAAATATCTACGTTATGTCTTACAACTAACTGTTCCTCATTATCTAGATTACTATCTATTGGTTTACTATCTTCTTTAACTCCTATTATATGAAATAACATCGCTATGAATATATTTTTTAAAATAAAATCTATATTGACTTATTATACAAAAAAACTATATGTATAAACATTTCCAATAGAGTCAAATCAATTTGACTAAACAAACATGGCTTATGACCACAATTAAAATAAGCCCATAATACTTTATTATTGAAAAAACTAAAAAAATCAATATATAGACGCTGTAAAAATCTCAATAAGCGTATCAAAAGTAATCCTGCTTTCTCCAAGCAGGCATTATAATATGTTGGGTTTTCATGGTAAATACAAATATAACAAGCCAGATCTTAGATGTTATTATTACAATAACCGTATCTGTCTGCCGCCAGGCAGCTTTGCCTGTACCGCATCTTAATAAAAAGTTTAATTTTTATAGAAACGATGCTGTATCTGCCATAAATAAATATTTTTAAATTTCTAGGTTCATTAGTTTTTTAATTTTTTAATATCTTTTCTATGGAAAAAGTTAGTGGCTGTTGAAGTATCTTGGACAGTTTTTTTGATGAAGAAACCATGTCTTTGCATATCAAAGAAAATATTCCCATTCTTAGAAAAAAGTGATTACCATGAAATTGGAAGCCTGTACTTGATACCAAACCATTTTCTACTCAAGAAGTAAAAGACTTAATCGATAAAATATTTAAGGAAGTAGAACATTCCCCTATATGATTCTTGGAAATTGATAGATCTTTGTCCAAAATAGTACAGCTAGGACCTTATAGGGTCGTTATAGTATATCCGCCATTATCGGATTGACTGGAAATCACAGTAGCCAAGCCCATCAAGAGATTGACGATAGAAGACTATAATTTAGACTCAGAAGTTTTGGATCTTTTTAAAAATTCTTCAAAATGAATTTTGATATCCTGATCTCCATGATCCGGTAAGACTACTTTTGCTCAAGCTATGGTAGATTTGTACTTAAAAGAAAATCATATAATCAAAACAGTTGAGTCTCCTCGTGATTTGTTAGTCTCAGACTCTGTTGTCCAGTATAGTTTTACATATGGTACTCACGACGAAGTTCGTGACATATTGCTACTTTCCAGGCCAGATTATACTGTATATGATGAGATTAGAAATAAACCTGACTTTGAATTATACAAAGATCTTAGACTTACATGAATCGGATTAATATGAGTTATCCACGCGACTAGACCAGTCGATAGTATCCAAAGATTTTTGGGGACTATAGAAATGTGAATTATTCCTCAGGTTATCGACACAGTTATTTTTATAGAGAAGTGACAAATCCAGCAAATATACCAATTGCAATTAGTCGTTAAGGTACCAGCATGAATGACATCAGAAGATCTCTCCCGTCCGGTAATTGTTGTTAGTAGCTTTACTTCCAAACAAGTAGAATATGAAATCTATACGTTCTGAGAACAGATAGTTGTTGTCCCTATTACTGAAGAGATGATAGCTGGATCAGACAATAAGTCCTCAATGAATGAATATGCAAAACACGCCATCCAATTAAAATTAGAGAAGCTACTCCCATGTGATTTCTTCCTCAAAGTTAAGTGAAGTAAGACTTTGGAACTATATATCCCGACATGATACAAGTGACGCATTATAGGTAAATCATGAAACGTGATATCACAACTAGAAAAATCAATCGGACTTAGCATACACGTAAATACCTTCGATGATCTGCCTTTAGCTGATATACCCACTCAAGTCAGAGATAACAAAAATTATTTTGAAATACTATTCCCCAAGGAGTTTATAAATCAGACAATTCCATTATTGGTAGATGATTCCCTGATACGTGTGTCTACAGACAACAATGCGGTAGCTACATTCAAAAACAAAGCGACAATCAAAACTTTACAAAAAAAATGATTTACAATCATAGACGAAAATAAAATCTAACATCATACTCTTATCTTCGCGAAATTATTTGCGTCCAAAACCTAATCTTTTTACATTCAACTTCTTATTATGAATAATTTCCATTTCTCAAAGATTATCGCTGGTGTATGACCTACATTAGCCAAAGAAACAGTACTTTCCAAAGTAATAAATTTTGTAGATGTTTTTAGGATATCTCTTTCTTGATGATTTGACGATAATAATAAAAAATACATTGATACACTGATGAAGCTTGATAACAGCAAAACAATAATGCTTGAAACAAAATGAACAGATATCAGGGTAAAAAACATTATGGATGTATCAGTTCGCAAGGGGAGTACAGTTAGTATGGATTATTCAGAATATGCTCAAGAAAATGATAAGAGAATATTTATAGATTATCCCGGGATTAAAAATTTATCTATATGAACCAAAATATACTTCCAACAAAGTGATATATTAATAAAAGTAAAATCTACAAAGGAAGAATTTGTGATTTGCGAAGTATTACAGTGATGAAAAGTCCTTCAATATGATAGAGTGGATTTTGGTAATTATGAAGTAGATGTGCCATTTTTCACAGACAAAGATAGAAAAGATATTTTACGGGGATTAGAGTATTGAGTTCATATTATCGCTCCTTCAAATGTAAGGACAAAAGATGACGTTATCCAAATAAAAGATTTTCTGACTGAGCATAATGCAGAGAAGATGAAAGTAATTTCCAAAATAGAAAATGCTCAATCTCTTACTCATATTGATCAGATCTCAGATATTTCTGACTGAGTTATTTTGGTCTATGACAAAATATCATCGTTTATGACAAAGAAAAAAATCTCTTTGGAGTCTCTTATCAAAAAAATTAGATCAAAATGAAAACCAGTAATTATAAATTTCATAGACAATTTCGGAACCAATAAGTATCCACTTACTGACGAGGCCTATATCAAAAAATTATGCTATCGATGAATAGACTGATTTATGCTTGATATTATGATAAAGGAAGATGATCCATTAAATATCATTACAGAAATGTCCGATTTATTAGACAAATATGAGCTTCGCTTACAGCCAAAAGAATTAGAACGTTTCGATGAAAATGAAGAATCGTTGGTGAGAGATTATATTATTTTTAATGCATGTAGAGTTATCCAAGAAGTAGATGTAAGAGCAATAGTTTGCTTTACAGAAAACTGATATACTTCATCTAGATTGGCTTCTTTAAATCCAACTGTCCCGGTCATTACATTCACCAAATCTGACGAAACATATAGGTATCTCAATGCATTACGATGATCTAGATGATATAAAATATCTCAATCATTTAATTATGAAAATCTTAAAAGAATCTGAAAAGAAATGATTAGAATCATATTCAAATGAAATATATCTTTGGATGATAAGATTCTGATTGTACAATCTACCGAATTTCAAAAGGACTCCAAATCAGATATGATCAACTGAGTAGAATTATATAAATTCAAAAATATCTAACTAGTCTTTAGTTTTTAGTCTTTTACTATTGGCTATAGATTTAATTAAGCGAATTCACTAAATACTTGATATAATATCAACAGAAATAGAAACAACACCGATCATCATAGTAATACTCATATGATAATATCTTTTGCTTTTTTAAAATTTTCAGCTTTTCATTGATCTGTAATCATCAGAAATCACGCATAAAAAATCATTAACATTAGCGCTGCTCATAAAACATAAGCGATCACTCTCGAGATATCTATTATAAAATCAGCAGATTTTTGAGCAAATTGTGGTGATTGTGCTATATAATAGAAAAAGTCTATTACCTTTATAAGTATCAGAGCCAATACCACATTCAGAATTGATTTTGCAATTGTCTTGGACTTGGCAGCATCATTGGATGACATTATTCTAAATCACAGAATAACCATCATTATTATAGAAAGGAAAAAGGCTAATATCTTTAAGAAGCTAAGTACTTGAAAAAATAATGAACTTGGGCCTCCCTGCAATTTATCCACAAGCGCCCCGCTTCATTGTACGGCTCATACGTTCAGTACTGTTCATAGAATCCAAGTAGAACCCAATAATATAAATCCTCAATATCATATATACATCAGGCTTTTGAGATTGCTTTTTACTTTTTCTGCATCTTTGGGATATAGCATAAGATTTATTCAGGCCATTACCACATATCCAAATATTAGTGCAAATGCTGCGTATCTTATTACATCCCAAAGGAATCATCAGGCGCTAGCGGCCTGACAACCAGGATAAATACTAGGATTGGGGTATAGCAGACATCTTACATTTTCCATCAGTGTCTTGTTTCTATCTATCGGCAAACTAAATACAGTCTCCACTCTTCAGTATTCATCTGGTGTTTTATCGGTCAAATAATTAGCAAAATTATCATTGAATGATGGGGCTTGTGTATAAGCTCAAGCTTGGGTAACAAAAAATCCCCCGCTCAAGACGATCATAATCAATATAATTCTGC
>CAJAPL010000179.1 GCA_903943625.1 uncultured bacterium | reverse complement strand
GCCGTTAATAGACTTAACAAAAAATGAGATAACCCAACTATGCAAAAAATATAAAATACCGTACATACACGATGAGACAAACGATAACCCCAAAACAAGTTTAAGAAATTTCTTAAGAATAAAACTATTACCACAAATTTATAAATTATCAAACAAAAAGGATAAATTATCCAATTCATTTATAGAAAGCATGTCAACAATTTATAAACAACTAGATCAAGAAGAGCCAGATAATAACTTATTAAAAGACACCATAAAATCCCCATATCGAAACCACAGATTTTGATATGAATTA
Source organism: uncultured bacterium (assembly GCA_903943625.1). Classification (GTDB taxonomy): domain Bacteria; phylum Patescibacteriota; class Gracilibacteria; order Absconditabacterales; family Absconditicoccaceae; genus UBA6263. The sequence goes on along the minus strand of CAJAPL010000179.1, from coordinate 5,196 downwards.
GACATATTCAAAAAATTAGTAACACAATGACAATTATTAAACATCATAAAAAAACTATGAATTTATAAAAACATAAATAGCAGTTTTATAAAAGAATTAAGTGATTTTATAGTAAACAAACAGGACTGATTTAAATATTTCAATCAGACTTATTTTCGGATTTCTCATGGCAAGATCTACATTATCAATGCACCACAAAATTTTTGGATAAAAACTATTGATAAAAAAGTCCCTATAAATACACTGTGAAACATCCAGTTATGAAAATTAAATATAACAATAGATAAAAAGAATATGCTTTGATCTGTGCTCAGGTTCCCCAAAGTATGAGACAAATTCAAGGGGAAAACACGAAACCAATATTGTAGCAACCAAAAGATACCAGTTTTTTGGAGGAACTTTATACCAGTCGTCGAAAAAGATTGAAAAATAATCCACAGTTTCAAAGACATTTATATCTTATAAAAATATGACTTGAGATAGCTTAATAACATCACAAACGGTATACCAATCATTGATAGAGAGACTATCAAAAACAATATGATTATCTAGCCACTGATCAGAGATATTTTTGTTTGCGATAGCTATATATGCAGTATTGATAATATTATTATGATCATTTCATAACTTGATTAAGAGACATCACAAAAACAACCAGCAGAAGTTTGTTTTAGAATGCGACCAAATAATCGCTAAGTTTGCACAGGAACAATACAATAGCAAATACCCAGAAAATATAAATATATCACTCATGGAATGACTTTTCCAATCAAACACAAAAAATTATTTTCTGGAAAAGAATCTTTTTGAAAAGAACATAAAAGACATCGAAACCAAGATATGAAAAACAATAGTAGATCAGCAGCAACGATCTAGTTTTTATAGAAATTTTAACAAAACAAAAGCATCTAAGATATTTTCGAAAATAGTTTGACGACTCCTTACTATAATCACACTATGAATCTACAAAATATTCATGTAAACTAGGATCTATTGAGATTTGATTTTTCTTTTTCTTATAACCTTATTTTCATACTTATCCAAAGATATAGAAATTTGGTTTAACGGAGCAATTTGTTGTTTCCCTCCCTGCGACAAAATAGCTGCCTTAAGTTCTCATCACTTCAAAGCCTCATTGATAGGATGGTCCATAGTTTTTTGAATATTTAACTTTTTTTCATCTTCTATTTTCTTTATATTACTTTTGTCAGGCATAGTTTTGGAGCTATAAATTAAAAACATTTATTATTTTAAAATCAATTCTTTATACAACTACTCAATCTTGTATCTTTTATCTCCCCACTTTCAACTTCAAACCTCACATTATTAATCAATATTCAATACAAGTAAATATTTAAAACTACCAATGAAAATTTGTCAAATCTTTTTTATACCTTTATCTATGTCACTTTGATATCAAAATAATTAGTATTATAATAATAGTATGTTTTAAAAACTATAAAACGATATGAAAACAGGCACAAATTTATTAAAAATAATTTTAGTTTTGTGATTTACTATTAGCCTCCCAACTTATGCTGCTAATATTTATTTAAATTCAACATATCCTGAAGCAAGATTTTTGCCTGCTGATAAACTACATGCATGATGTGATCACGTTGCCAATATAGCAATCGAATCCAAATGAGAAAACATAAGCACAATAAACCTGGTATTAAAATATGACACAAAAAAGATCAAAATAATCCGTGTTGTCCCCATTGATCAGTCAAGCACGACAAACTATAGCATAGAATACAATAAAATATTGTTTAATAAAATAAGTAATGAAGATTTTAAAGAAACTAAAGTCGCATTATTCAATCTCTACTACAAAAGCAATGAAAATATAACAGGCAACACCTTTGAATTTACAGAAGGGTCTTATCTAACAACAAAATATTGAAGAGTGATCTCATTAAACGCATCGTTTTCAACTCCATTTGCAAAAGCTCCAGAATGTGAACCAGATGTTGTACCTCCCATAATAGAAATGGTTAAGCCATTAAACAAAACCAATTGAGTTGCGCTAGATTCTAGCTTTATTTTTGAGATTAAAGACGACTGAAAATGAATAGATAAAAAACAGTTAAAATTGCATATAAATAATCAGAATTACGTTTATGATGATAATGGAGTTTTTTGGAGTTGAGATCAGCTCATTGTATATCCTCGCACACGATTGCCAGTAAACAAGCTAATCCCCATCTCTATATCTATATCTGATAAGCAAAAATACTGATGAGCAAATATCCAAAACGAAAGCTTTGAGGTCAAAACTTCAAGTTGATTAGTTTTAGAAAATTATCTTGATCCATTTAAATTTAGAGAATTAGCACAATGATACGCAAGTTTTCGTTGAACACAAAAAGAATGCGCATTGATCTGAAATATATATTTACAGGAAGATTGAATATACCAAAAATCATGAAAAGCTATCCTCAAGAAGCTATGATGCCCAATACCAGCTCAGCTACAAAACATCGAAGAAGAAAAGGACGCTACTGCCGCTCCCATAGTACAAGAAAAGATAGAGAAAAAAAGTTATATATCAGTTTTTTGAGTAATATGATGGACGCTATTTATTATAACTTTTATACTCAAACTTCACTATCGGCACTGATTTACAAAACACAAGAAAATGGTTGAACAGTTTAAGAAACTAAACCTTAACTAAACAGCCAAATATCATATTTTCCTCACCAACGACTCAAAAGCCAATCTAGAAGGTTCATCTTCAAAAGATATTTTATCAAGAATATGTTGGGCTTGCTCAGCATATTTTTTTATAAGTGATTTTACAAAATCGATAGCCCCGTTATTATAAAACATTTTTTGGAGTTCCTTAATTTGACTATCAGTTAATGTCTTTCCCAATGATTGTTTAAGTAATTGTTTATCAGATTCAGATCAATGTTGGAAGACGTAATTGGTAAAATATGTTTGTTGTCCCTCCTGTACATCAGAGAAAATACGCTTATCTGCTTCTGTTCAGAGAATATCATTTAAGTCATCTCTAACCTGAAACGCCATACCGATGCAATTTCACAAATCTTTAACCATATCCAAAACATTTTCACTTGTATCAGCCAAAATAGCTCAAGTAAGCATAGGTATAGTAAAAGTATATGAAGCTGTTTTATATTGATTTTTTTTATCTATCAGTTTTTCATCTACTTGTTCTCATACAAGCATATGGACATCTATCATTTCTCCAAGTATCACCTCTTCTATCATATTATGCACATTCCATCTTGAGACACGGAGCAGTTGACTATCAAAATCATGATTTTTATATTGAAGCTCATAAACCCAAGAAAACAACAAATCTCCAACCAACAGAGCTTGAGATTGGGCTATATGCATATTTTTTTCTCACAATAGTTTGTTAATATAATGATGCATAGTAAGTATATTGTGTCTTTTTTCAGATCTATCTATTATATCATCATGTATCAAAGCAAAACTATGCAACAACTCAAATATAATGCCAAAACGCATTATTGCATCTTCATTTTTTCATCCCAATCATTTATATGTAAGATACAAAGCGTACGGTCTTATTCTTTTTCATCAAGAAAATATAAAGGTTTGGACATAATCAAGTATTTTATTTAACGTATCATTATCTAGTATTTTTTTGGAATCAGATATTTTCTGTTGAACATAATCCATAAGCAAGCGATCAAAAGCGACCTTAAACTGAGCTAAATCCATTTCACAAAAAGCAAATAAAAACAAAGACAGCCAGCAGTCTATTCATTTCATCATTCTTTTCAATCAATAAGAATCTTGTCAAATATATTTTTGACAGAAACTATTGCAAAGTCCCAAAAAAAGATTATATCAAAATTGATTATAAGATTTTAGATACTAGATATTATAGATGATTCAGAAAATCAAGACATTTACGAATTTGGGATTACAATGATTTGAAATAGTAGTAGAGGCAGATTCCAATAGATCTTTGCCTGGCATAGAAATTATATGATTACCAGACGCAGCAATCAAAGAATCCAAAGAAAGAATTAGGGCAACATTTCGTAGTATCTGAGTAGAGCTACCCAAAAGAAAAATTATTTTAAACCTAGCGCCTAGTGACATCAAAAAAATCTGAACAAGTTTTGATTTGCCGATGGCAGTAGCTATATTGCTTTTGATTTATGATGGTAGGGTAAATAATTACGAAATTATAAATAATTCGCTTTTTTTTTGAGAGTTGTGATTGGACTGATCAGTTAAAAGAGTAAATTGATTATTGCCATCGGTTATATCCTCTATCAAGAAATGATACAATCAATTCTTTATCCCGCAAGAAAACATTTATGAACTAGAATATATACCAAACATCACAATCTATCCCATAAAAAACTTCCATGAAATATTGGAATTTTTTATTAATTGAAAAGATATCAACAAGATTACAAGCCCACAAAGTATAGAAAATTTATATTCATGAAGCCATAATTTTGAAGTAGATTTTGAGCATATCAAATGACAGATTTTTGCCAAAAGAGCTCTTGCAATAGCAGCTGCATGATTACACAATCTAATCATGGTATGAGCTCCATGATCTGGTAAAACGATGTTATCAAAAGCGCTCCAAAGCATATTGCCACCATTATGATTTGAAGAAATACTTGAAGTTAGTCAAATTTATTCAGTAGTCGGCAAATTAAATAAAGATTCCCCTCTCATAATTCAAAGACCATTTAGACAAGTTCATCATACAGCTTCCAAAATTTCAATAATATGATGATGATCCAATCTTACTCCGGGAGAAGTGAGTCTCGCTCACAAATGAGTATTGTTTTTTGATGAACTGACAGAATTTCCTAGGGAAGTAATAGAAGTTTTACGTCAACCTATAGAAGACAAAACTATAAATATTTCCAGAGTAGCTGGTACTATACAATATCCAGCAAATTTTATGTTTGTGGGATCTATGAATCCCTGTAAATGCGGTTACTACAAAGATCCAGAAAAAAATTGTATCTGCAACATAAATGATATCAAAAAATATCAAAGCAAAATATCCTGACCACTACTCGATAGGATAGATATGATAATGGAAATTCCGCGTGAAAATATAGAAAAAATACTTGATAAAATACCATCCGAAAGTTCAGAAAGCATCAAAGAAAAAGTAATCCAAGCGCGACAGATACAGCAAAAAAGATTTGAAAAAATCTGAAT
>CAJAPL010000178.1 GCA_903943625.1 uncultured bacterium | reverse complement strand
TGCTCTTTCAGAGCTTCGATGGCGACCTTGGCCTTGAAATCTGCGCTGTAATTTTGTCTTTTCTTTCTCATAATGACAGTAAATTTAAGGTTTGTTTGTACACCTTAACTTACTGTCCTAAATTTGGGGAGTATTATAGTCAAAGTACCAACTATTGTAACCTCCGTCAGGGCAAACTAATATAAACTGAAAATCATCTGCATCGTTCTTTATAATTGGAATTTCCTTTATCCAATAATCGTATGAACCGCTATGTCCATGTAAAAGATATACAACTGGAAAGCGAAGGTTGTCCACCAATTGCAATCAGACAAACTACAAATACAATTCCTGCAGGTCTCGGAGCTTCAATTATTAAATATATCATCAATCCCCAAAATCCGATTGCTACTAAAAAGTTTAACAGAACTAATTTGGTATTGTAAAAAATCTTTTCTTCTGTCATAAAGTTGCCCATAACGTTGCGCTTGCAACCGCCCAAAGGTAAACAATTGCTATACCTCACTACGGTTGGTTTTGTGGCGGTTGAAAGCTCGTTAGCAGTAGTGCATTCGTGCGTCAACCTATTTATTTCCGTCATTGTATAATTTGTCAAGTAAGTTGTCGCTGTCGTGAGAGATAAACAAAAGTGATTTTGCTATTATAGATATTTCCATTGTCAAAGGTTGAGTTGATTTAATGAAAGGAACTAACTCGTTATCAATTTTTATTTTCTGGCTGTTGTCGTCCCGTATCAAAATGTAAGCGGCGTCTTTTTTATTTATAACCTCATAGTTGTCCGTTTTATAAATTAGTTTTTTGCCTTTTCTAAGGTCGATATACTTTAGAATATTTGTCCACGATATGACAAGAAAAAGTATAAATAAAAGTCCGATAATGTATAAGCCACGTGTTACAATACCGTCTGAAGGTCGTTTGCCGAATATAAACATAATCCAAGGAATTAGTCCAACGATAATTACCAATGCAGTCGAAAATAAAAGTCCAAGGACCATAGAGATTTTGATGTCTGCCCGTAGTCGTAATTTGTCGGTGCTATTTAGTTCGGTCTCTTTCATTGTTGATGGTCATGTTGCATTACTGCTAACGCCCTGCAGATAAGGCCTTGTGCGGATATTTTTGGGATCGTGCGAACGATCCCGGTGCTGCCGAGCATAAGCCTTATTTGCTTGTTAAGTACGGTTGTGTTATCATTCTTTTTTCGCTCAGTAGATCGTGTTCCTTTCCGCCGGCATTTATCTTATTAGTCGCTTTAGCCTTACTAATTGTACGTTTACTTAATTTGCAACCTGATGGCCTCTCATCAAACTGGTCCAGGGCTGATAAGGATTTAACCTGTTTGCCGGCACTGGAAAACTATGTGAGACTCCAAATCAACCCTCAAAATCTTCATCTAATTTACTTGAAACTATTGAATCGTACTTAACGTTCGGCCTGTAAAACCAAGTGCCATTGTAACCTTTCTAAGCAGAAATCCCTTATCAGCATTGGTTTTATAGGCATGTTAGCCCCTGACCGCGTTTATATTTTCATTTTTGAAGGGTGTTGTCTTGTGTCAAAAATGGAAAGCAACACAAGGTATTCATTCTCAACAGTATAATAAATTGTCAAATTTTTCGAGAGAACGCAACGATGGATTTTCCTTCTTCTTATAGAAAAGGGATAAGCCTCGGGAAAGAGTGAAAGGAGTAGCAATTGTTTTTCCAACTTTTGAAAGAATTTTGTCAATTCTTTTGAAGTCCAGTTGGATTCCAAATAGATAATTATACTTTCAAGATTATTTGTGGCTTCTTCCGTCCACCTAATCTTTAAGCCACTTTTCATATTTTTTTCTTATCTGATCGTGGGATTGGACTTTCCCTTGCTGAAGATCATCAAGCCCCCGATTAATTGAAGCCATTTCTTCTTGAGTAATATGACTCCACCAATCTGACTTGGAAACATTAGGTACAGTAACGATGTTTTTTATCAGATCTATCAGGTCATTGTCTTGAATCTCGCAGATTCTTTGAATGATATCCAATTTTTCGGCTGAAAGGTTCATTTTGTTTGTTGCTTTGTACAAAGATACAAAATATTATATGCGTTTCGTAGCAGTTCTTATCGGTTTGGCTAACGTTGCTTGCAACCGCCCCAATGGTGAACCTTTACTAAGCCTGCATAAGATAGGTATTGTGGCGGTTGCAAGTTTGTTAGGGGTAGAGCACATTATTCCTTAATTACCTTTTTAATTTGCACAGACTCTCTATTAGATAATCTGAAGAAATAAATTCCAGATGAAAAAGCACTTAGGTCAATATGGGTTAATGGATCAGTTATCTGTCGATATAACACAAGATATCCGCTTGAAGAATAAATTGTTAGTGTATTTTTCTGACTCAAATTTGAATTTTGTGTTATAATTGTAATTTTTTCGCTGAAAGGATTAGGATAAATAACGAGATTACAATTATCATTCTGGTTTTCAGAAATTGAAGTATATAAGGAAGCAAATTTGGCAACATAGCGATGATAATTGTAAATTCTGTATATAATCTCCTGATCGGAGTAAAGGTCTAAATTACCTTTACCAGGGTTCCAGCTACCATCTTGCCATACTTCATATTTCCCTGTCAGCGAGTTTCCATTCTCATCATAAGTAAAAGAGTTTTTATAATCATTCGACCAAATGCCAGATTGCCAGGATTCTCTCATAAATGTCACTAAATTACCATCGGTATTGTATGTATTGGTGTCTCGAAAAAGTATAAGCCAGGCATTGTTTTCCCAAAATTCATATAGGTCTGTCAGTTTGTTTCCAATAACATCATAAGTATAAGAATTGCGGGTATAGTCCACCCAAGAGTTTGTTTGCCAATGTTCATATAAATCAGAAATCCTGTTTCCATAAAAATCATAAGCATAAGTGTTCCTGAAATTATTAACCCAAATGGATGACTGCCATTGCTCCCACAATTTTGTCAGCAAAGATCCATTAGCATCATAAATATACGTGTACCTTAGATAATAATACCAGGAATTATTCATCCAGTATTCATGTAAATGGGATAGCATGTTTCCATTGGAATCGTATGTAAAAGTATCCTTACTATTGTTCTCCCATACGGTTGTTTTCCAAAGTTCTAATCTATCGGATAACGTATTACCGATGCTGTCATATGTAAAAGTGCACCTGGAATAATACTCCCAGGTGTTTGTTGCCCAGTTCTCTAAAACCCAATTCTGCAAGTTTCCATTTGCATCATAAGCATAAGAAAATCTATAAGAATTTATCCAGGTATTGTTCTTCATATATTCCAATAATTCGGTCATTGTATTTCCGTTAAAATCGTAAGTATATGAATATTTAAGGGAATCAGTCCATTGATTGATATGCCAACGTTGGTGTAATCGAACCAACACATGCCCATTAATATCGAATGCCTGTATTTGCCTGTCGAAAATTCCTGTGGTGTCATATCCATTAATTGTATCCCACTTCCATTCCTGAGAAGCTGGAGAAAATAAATTGCGTTCTTTATGCAAACAGATCATGTTTTTCCTGACCAATCCAGCCTTTCCTTCAGGTTTAATATGGTTAATCGATTTACAATAAGCATCTTGGGTTTTTACTCCAGCGTCTTGCGCATTGATATTGTTTAACAAAAATAAAAAGACAAAAAAAAGAACGAAATATTTCATATGACTTGTATTAATGATGTGACAGTGTGTTTTTGCTTTGCCCCTAACGCCCTGCAGATAAGGCCTTGTGCGGATATTTTTGGGATCGTGCGAACGATCCCGGTGCTGCCGAGCATAAGCCTTATTTGCTTGTTAAGTACGGTTGTGTTATCATTTTTTTTTCGCTCAGTAGATCGTGTTCCTTTCCGCCGGCATTTATCTTATTAGTTGCTTTAGCTCTACTAATTGTACGTTTACTCAATTTGCAACCTGACTGCTTCTCATCAAACTGGTCCAGGGCTGATA
>CAJAPL010000177.1 GCA_903943625.1 uncultured bacterium | reverse complement strand
ACTAAAATCTCTTCTTCTTTATCTTCTTTTTTTTCTCATCCATCATTTACAATCGCGTCTTTACTTGTCATGCCGGTATCAAAATCTTCAACCGGGATTTTATCACTTTTAGTATCTATTATTTCTTCTACTTTCGTTTCTTCCAAAATATTTTCTCCTTCCAGAACTTCTTTTTTATCTTCATCTTCATCGCTAAATATAGGGTCAAAAGTATCTTCTTTGACATCTTCATTATCGCTTATTATGGGACTATCGTCTACTCATCGATCCAAATCTTCTTCTTGATTCTCTTTTTTTTTGACTTGCCCATCTACTGGTTGAAACAATTCTTCATTATCAAAAATATCTTCTCCTCAGCCAAATACGCCGGCAGGAGCTGTTTTTTTTACATCATTTGATTGATTATTTACTATAGGATCAGCCATCATTTATACAAAATATAAAAGCTGAATAGTTGAGCCATTTTAGCATTTTTACGCTTTTATGTTTCAACGTTTAAAGTATAATCAAAAACGTTTCAAAAAGCAAATTTCAAGAAAAAACATTTGCAATTACTTGCTGATGTATTATAATGAATACTGACCAGTTTTTGTCATATATTGCAAAATTATAGGTCATCTTTATATTTTTGTAAAAATTGTTAATGGATGAAAAAGAGTATGTAATCAGCGAAACAAAATTATTTGTTGGTTGATTAAATCGAAAAATGAGAGGCCGCGAACTCAATGAAGAATTCTCAAAGTTTTGAGAGGTCGTATTCGCGAGAGTTAGATTGGGTGATGATGGTAAAAGTAAGGGATTTGGATTCGTAGAATTCAAAAATCCAGAAGATGCTACCAAAGCTAAAGAAACTATGGATGGACAAGAACTTATGTGAAGAGTTATCAAGGTTGACTTTGCAAAAGAAGATCCTGAGAAGCTTCTAGCTAGAGAAGAAAAGATGAGACAGATGGCTGCTGAACAAGCAGAGAATAAAGACGAATAGTAAATACACACATAACCCCAATTATGTAAACAAAAACACCGATCAATGGCAAGTACATTTTATCGGTGTTTTTTTATTTTTAGCTTGAAATACTACTATAAAAAAATACTACAACGGCACTGAGTGGTTCGTGATTGTATCCAAAAAGTAGTTTACTTCCTCACCCTACTGTCTGGAGACCACAGATCTATGATGAATTTCATGGAGGAGTCATCCACCTTAATCTTTCAGGAGAGAGGCTCGATATGACACGGCCATTCGGTTAAATAAATATAAAAACGCCTTACCAATAGTCATTCCGGTGTTATTCATTGCAACCGGAATCTACTTTGTCATTTCGACCAAAGTAGAGAAATCTCTAAATATTTAGATTCCGGCTGCAGACTTTGTCAACATCGCCGGAATGACAACACAACAATTATGAAAAAAATAAACGAATCATTTACATGTATCAATTGCAAAAAAAATATTTCTCAAGCTGACAAAACCTGTAGAAATCACTGTCCCCATTGTTTGGTTTCATTACACGTTGATTGATCTGTGCCATGAGATAGAAACACTGATTGCTGATGATTGATGTATCCTATCGCTTACGAAACCAGAAACTGAACTCTAAAAATATTATTTCAATGCTCCAAATGCGCCAAACAACATCGGAACAAAAGATCTCCAGAAGATGAAGTCACTAGGCTAAATGAATTTATTGATATCTATAAATGAAAACTTTAATCACATTCGTTAATCACCCAGGAAGAATATATGTTGGAAATTCTTTTAAGCATTTTTTCTCAACTTTCATTTGGATCAAATTTGTTATATGCTGATCATTCTATGACTTTCTTTCACCATATTCAATCATTATTTAACAGTACTTTTTTTAAAAAGTTTGCTCAATATTGTTTCCCAATCATTTCAAAATATTTTGCAAATCGATCCCCTCTATATTTTAAATTACTTATTGTTTCGGCTGTAATATATTTGAAAAATAAACTTTCATCAGTATTTGAAGACACCATTATATCTATGAGTTCTCAAGCATCCTGTCAATATTGCATTGCCACTATTTCTGGTTTTACGAAAAAATCTACAGCCTTAGCTTCATCTACCTCAAGAAAAATCTTCAATATTTTTTGCAAATTTTGAAATTGTCTATTATCTCATCCATTAAACTCTTTTTTTATTTTGTCGCTTGTAATAAAATAATTGGTTACTTCATCTATATGTCATTCTCTTACCATTCTTTTAAAAAATCTCACAGGAAACAACTTACCAATATATATCGATTTCATCTCTTGATGTAACCTTAGCGCCTTGTCTATATCCTTATTGCTAATATATGCATTTATCATATATCCTGCCAAGCTATTGCCATAACTATAAGCATTCCCATCTTTTTTCTGGATCATCATTGCTTTTTCCAACAATCTCTTCTCCAATGCCTCATCTTTTACTGCCTCACATAGAAGAGTATTTACCTCCATTTGATTACGTTCGCGTTCGCTGTCTCTATGGCACAAAACAAACATAATTGTATCAAAATATTTATCATTATCTCTAATAAATTTAGCAATATTTTTAGAATTTATTGTGTTATTCTCAAATAAATTTTGGATATAATCTGTTCGAGGCGCGTTATGTATTTGCTCAGCTTCATCCATTTTCACAAGAACGGCTTTTACTATATTTCACTTTTCTAGTGCATCATGAGTATCTAGTTTGAATCAGCTTTCATTAAGTATTTTAAATATTTTTTTAGCTCACAATATACTTAACATGCTGAGCATCACTTGCCTGTATTGTTCATTATCTGATAAGTTTATTTTATTTACCAAATAATCATAAGAAGGATCTGTTTCTTTAGACATAACATATAAATTATAAATTTAAAATTGGTCAATATATAGCAAAATAACAATTAATGTCAAGTTATCTTATTTAACTAATAAAATAAAAAAAAATAGAATTTTCATCCTACTTTCTTGGCTCGGGGGATGAGGGCTCGTCCTCACGAACAAATTAAGTTTTAAGATACGGGGCGTGAGGGGATTGAACCCCCGACTGCGGTTCCGAAGACCGTCATGTTACCACTACACCAACGCCCCATTTAGCTTGTCATTCCAGTGATGTTCATTGCGACCGGAATCTACTAGTTTTTTAATTCGTTAATTTTTAATCATACGTTACCACTACATTTACCCCGATTGTTCGGGGCCAACACCCCATATTTCTCTATCCTACCGTTAACATTTTCATGATTCCATCGTCAATCATTTGCAATACTTCTTCCTTTCAGTCTTCCGGTATCTGCTCATTTATATCGATAAAATCTATCAATTCTGTCTTTACTTTTTCGGTGAGCTCCTGTTTAAGTATTTTCTGTATCTTTTCAACGCTTTGATAAAAATTAGCAAACGATCACAATATTTCATAGTCAGATGAATTGATTTGATACATTATTCAATCTCAATTTTGTACGATACTACTATTCAAAAATATTCATTCGCTCTGTAGATTATTTACCATTTCATCCAGTTCTTCCTTATATTTTACGTATTGTCCAAACAATGGTATGTGTGTCTTTATTCATATTAGCTCTCAATTTTTTATATCCATCTTACCATAAATCAAAACTAAGCCAAACAAAAAACTAAACATTTCATTGTATCATTTTAGATTTCACATATCAAATTTATCATTTATCTTTCATCATTTATTGTTTATCACTATCCCTTTTTCATTCTTTTCTAGTTGTATATCTATTCATAATT
>CAJAPL010000176.1 GCA_903943625.1 uncultured bacterium | reverse complement strand
CCCATGCAAGGAGATTTTAGTGTTGGTTTATTTGAAAGTTGACTTACCCCTGTGGAAGACATTAGAGATAAAATATCATTTCAGTTGCACGAACTATTCTCTTTCTATGAAGAGATCGATGGATTAACAGAAGACGAAAATCAAATTTTCTAATATAAAATCAGACTTGTTTAAATTAAAATAATTTCTATAAGTGAAATAATCTTTTATAGAATTTTTTTTAATGAAAAAGATTTTAGTATGATTGAGCGGATGAGTGGATTCTGCTGTTGCCGCATATTTACTAAAAAAACAGTGATATGAGGTGGTGGCGTGATTTATGAAAAACTATATTTCTGACTCATGAAATTGTAGTACCTATCAAGATGCCGATGAAGCAATCAAAGTTGCTAATTTTTTGTGAATAGAAATCATATCTTTTGATCTTATAAAAGAATATAATGAAAAAATAATTAACTATATATATGACGGATATAAAAAATGAATAACCCCAAATCCAGATGTTTTCTGTAACAATTTAATCAAGTTTGATGTGTTTTTAAATAAAGCTTTGGATATGTGATTTGATGGTATCGCCACATGACACTACGCTCGCATTGTCCCAATAAAACAATGAAGCAATGTTACAATGAAACTTTATAGATGAATAGATTACAATAAGGATCAAAGTTATTTCCTTAGTTGATTAAATCAATTTCAGCTAAGTAAGTCTATTTTTCCGATATGAGATATAGACAAACCAGAGGTCAGAAAAATAGCAAAAGAAATCTGACTGCCGAATGCTGAACGCAAGGATAGTCAGGGGTTATGTTTTGTTTGAAATATCCCTATCAAAACTTTTTTGGAGCAAAAACTTCCTCATAAAAAATGAGACATAATAAATATAGAATGAAAAAAAATCTGAGAACATGACGGGGCTTGGTTTTATACAATAGGACAAAGGCGTTGATTAAATTTGTTGCCAGATCTATATGTGAATAAGATAGATGTTAAGGGAAATGTTATTTATGTGTGACCCAGAGGATCAGAGTTGCTTAATCAAAAAACAATTTATGCAAAAGAGCGACACTGGATTGCTGATGGATATAACTTGCCGATTGAGATACAAGCAAAGATAAGATATAGACAAGAGCCAAAGTCTGCTATTCTAATGAAAAACGAAAAATGAATAATGAACAATAGAGTAAAGATAGAATTTAAAGAAAAACAATGGGCAGTTGCTCCATGACAAATAGTAGTAGCCTATAATGGAGACGAATGTTTGGGGAATGGAATAATTACAGGCGAATAAAATATTGCATATAAACAAAATCTAATTATACTATATTATGTATTTACATCTTATCTATATAATATAATGGTAAGAAAGATTTCTAAAAAAAAGTATAAGCAACATTTTTATTGAGATAAAAATAAAAAGATATCAATCAAATTTTTTTATAATTTTTTGATATTTATTATTGTGTGTCTGGGGCTATTTCTAGTGATAAGTATATATTTTTCTGCGGTGGATTATATAAATAAAAGCGAAGTGATAGCAGAAAAAAAAGAGATGCAATTTATGTTTGTAGATAATCAGTGAGTAAGCCACAATATAGGCGAGGAATCTGCAGAACACTGAGCGTCTAGTAAATGGGATTATTTATTTAGAGATTATACTACTGGAGACACTATAGGTACTTGAATTGTAAATACTTGAAGTGTAAATAGTTCTTGAAGTTTGCTTACATGAAATATCACAACATGAAATGTGAACTGAAAAAAAGTAACGAAACTAGACATTAAAAAAAACACCGTAGAAAAAGATTCTGATATCCCTCCAAAAAACTGTACCACTCCATGGGGCAAAATTATAGAACATTGAGCATCCGTATTGGCATATCAACAGAGAAACGACGTCCCAGATATATGTAATATCCAGAGAAGGATATGTAATGATTGAATCCTATGATGAAATTTCGATCAAAAATCTTGCCAAACTAATTTACCTTATATGTATGAAAAACAAGAAGTGGTTTTGTACAACGAGAAGAAAATAGATCCACTTATACAACCAGGGCAAGATGTACCTATAAATAAATGAGGGACATTTGATATTAAATGAAAAATAAATTGATATAACAACCCCGATACTTTACGAAATAATGGAGAAGATATTGCCTCACAAACCGATAATAAAACAGTAGATCAGACTAGCATGATCAAACCAAATTGCATATCTCCATGGTGAAATATTGTATTGAATGGACAATTTGTGAGAGCATATAGATACAAAAATGGATTTATTAATCATCCTTGTGAAGTCGAGCTTAGGCCCTGTATGCAAGGCAATCTTGAATGAACATATAATAATTCTAGCTGTAAACACTGGGATATTTCTTTCGAAGATTTTATGGATTGATATTTTGATAAAGAAGAGCCATCTATGCTTCGCATTATAGAAACATTAAATAAAGACATACCAGAGAACGAGGTAATAATAAAAAAATGATCCCTATGGGGGACCTTATCAAGTTTACGAAAATAAATTATTATATTTTTTAAAATAAGAGAACAAGCCCGTGGGTGACCGCGGACTTGTTTCAATAACGAACGATTCGCTTACCAATCTTTTACCAGCTTACGTTCTGCAATTTCCTGCTGTCAGCGCCTGAAGTTTCGACCTTTGCCATGTTCTTTTCAATCTTGATCTGCAATAATGTTTGTAGTGTTTTCATGTCGCTTTTTTTTGTAACGTTAACATTTGGTTGAATTGCTCTCGCCTTAAATAAAGGCTTAATAAGTATTTATTATTATTTAGTAGTAAATCAAGCTTTTTTTCAAAATAAAAAAGGAATCCCCCGGTTAGGGGGGATATATTTGCCCTTGCGGGCGGGTAATGGTAATATGCTTAGCCCTTAATCTTAAGGTAGAGACGGACAAACGCGCCGCTAAGCCAAACAAAACGACTATTTTCTCACCGGTGAGGTGTGGGGGGGCGAAGTGCCCCACCCACGAGACCTACCGGATCGAAGATCACTCAGTCAGATATTCCTTCAGTGCGGCGCAAGCGTCCGGCAGAGGGAAGTTCGTGTGACAGGCAAGACTCGAATGTTCTCTACCTTATCCAACTAAGTGTACTCCATTCCTCGGAGGAACTGATGGTGGAAGTCTTGCGGACAACCGGTACTGTTCCAGACGAGGTAGAAACTGTCCAAAGCCGATACTTTTTGTCCACCCTTTTGTAGGTAGGCAGAGCGGTCTTTTTTATTACCGCCCTTATCAACTAAGGATTCTGAGGTAAACAATTCCCCCCGGGTTATAAGCACTGCGTGCTTTCCGGTTATTGCCTATTTCCGCGGCTTGTAAATATAGCGGGAGGCTGATTTGTGCCGGAGGGGAATACAAATGATAAAAATAAAACAGGAGTCGAACGCACCACTTCGGTGGACAATTACGTTCAACTGATACTCCGAAAGAATCGTGCCCCGAAGGGCTAATTTACAGGAACCCTACATAGTAAGGATTGTTGCCAGAAATTTTTTTTGAAGTTTTCATAGGCAATCGGATTTGGTTTATACCCTAAGGAATATACTCACACCCAATCTTGCGATTGTGCGGCTACAGTTTCCTGTGGCGAGATAGCTTATATATATTTGCTAGCCAATGTCAAGTCTTTTTTGTGTGTTTTTTATAATTACTAAATATCAGGTCTGGATTGATAAAATTTTGT
>CAJAPL010000175.1 GCA_903943625.1 uncultured bacterium | reverse complement strand
CGTCAGGCTGAATGTCCAAAATATCCAAGATAGCGAAAGTGAAATTATACATAAAAAATATAATGAATTTAGAATGGTTTTGATATGACTTTACAAAAACATTTCTCAGATAATAGATGGTGCTGATAATAAAGAAGTGTTTGACCAAATACTCCAAGCCATGGAGTATATAAAAACTAACGATGCAAAGTTTTTATCTAGTATTTCAAAAAATCTTCTATCTCAAAAGATGGACGAATTTGAGCTTAGTTGATTGATAAATATAAATCGTTATCTATATCTTTCTTCAAGCTCTATAATCTATGCCGTAAGGGATTTGTTTTTGGATCAAAACGAAAAAAAATTCCTTGGGAAAATTGACTAAATTTTCTTGGAAATTTTTAGTTTAATATAACTGAAAGTTGGTTGCTTATATCTTGTATATTGCTTATGTGTGTTGGTGGTATGTAATATTTTTCTTGTAATACTGAAGATAGTTTGTTTAGGTTTTTCTTTAATTGTAATATTTTTTCTTGAGCTGTGATTCAGTTTACTTTTGTGTAATTGATACCGAAAGCAGCATAAACTTGTCTTATTTTACTTTCAAGATTCGTTATACTTGTGTTTATTTCGTCATCTCATTGTACATAGAGGTTCTTAATATTGTTGATCTCTTTTGATGTAGTGGGGTTTGATAAACTTAAGCTTAGTTTTGACATCTGTTCTTCTGTGGGGATTGATTTATCATTTGGTAGTCAAATATTCTTGTTTATTGTATTGTTTGAATCTATTTCTTTGGGATATTCTTTATTTACTATTTCATTTAAATCATCTTCAATCGTCTTTTCTTCATTAAATGACAATGTTTGTGTAAAGTTTTTTTGTGCGATTGCTTGGCTAAGCTTTTCATCATTTATGATTGAAATATCGTTGTCTTGTATTGATAGTATTTTGTCAGAATTTAGTTCTTTGTTGATTTCTTTATTATTTTCGCTTGTCTGTGTGATTGTTAGTTGTGGTCAGTTATTTTTTAGTAATATTTCTTCTCATTGTTTTACTAGTTGAAAACTAATCGGCTTTGTCTTGTCTGGTTGTTTTATGGTGATGTTTTGTGTTGAGAACTCTATGTTTTGTGGTTTCTCTACCCCCAAAGACTTTAACTCTATAAAGTCTCAGTAAATAAGATTTAACTTATATCCGTTATCTGATTTTGTTATTGAGAATTTTGCTGGTCCGATAACTTTTGCTTCTGTTCATTTGTTTATATGAAATACAAGTTCTGCTCAATCTTGTAGTGTAACCGTATCTCAGTTTGCTATGTTGCTTCATTGATAGTATTGTCAATTGTGTCAGATATAGAAATTACCATTAAATTCTATTATTTTTGCAACATAATCAGCTTGAACTGATTTTATTCAATTGGATCTTTGGATAAAAAATCAATCTTTGTTGATGATAAATTTTCAATTAAATATGTAAGTTCAATATAGTCACAATAGTAAAAACAGTAAAACAAAGCTGTACGCAAAAGATTTTACGAAAAAAAACCTCCTTTGGGGGGAAAGGGACTTTGAATTCCTTTTGGAGATAAATTTTTGGTATATTTCCAATTTATCTCATCCAGAAACTATTGTTTCTCTTTTTTGATCGAAGTAGTCTTTTAGTTTCATTTAAATATTTTTACAAAGGGAAAAGCACTCTTTATATCTAGTTATACGAATAAGTAGACAAAATGTGACAAAAAAGAGTCCTTTGTGGACAATAGGTGATTTACTTTTGTTGAAAATCTTATATAGTTATTTTTGGGAGATTTATTAGCAAAGAACTAACTAGGTGTTTATTATTATTCATTTTCACTTATTTTTAAACTCCAGTCGCTTTGCATATAATAGAGCTCTGTATTGTATAAGATATTGCACTGTGCTAAATAAGGTCGTTGTTACTATATATAAACCTACGGCTGATTGTGTCTGGTAAACAAATGATCACATAATAAATGTCATAAATATATTCATAAATCACATCATTTTATTCATATCTGGCGCTTTCTGTCATCATGGCAACTGTGCTGGCGTATTTGGCTTAACTAGCGTTGTAAGCTTCATCTGTAAGAATGTAAATACTGCGGCTATGATTGTTAATGTCCGATTTTGGGTCGCTAATAGGTTCATCCCAAGAAATGTGGTCTTGATGTGTTCTGGATCCAAATAATAATTTCAAAATCCCCGAAAAAAGCTATATAATCGTTCTCATGGGATCTGATTTGCTGATATTTTTCTCACAACATAATATAGTCACAAAAAGACAGGAATCTGTATCAACAACATTAAACATCATTTGAGTGGTCATTTGCCGTCTTGTTTAAAGACTTTCATGGTTTCTTTGGATAATTGCGCTGGATCATCTTTATATTTTTCTTGTATTTCGTTTAGTTTGGGTTGAAGATCTGCCATCCCCTTTTGCATATTGTTTCAAGCAGAGGATTGTTTGATGAGTAAAAATCTTATGGTTAATGTCAAAAGTATGATAGCTATGCCTAAATTTCATCAAAATATTGCCAAAAACACCACTAGGAGGTTGAATATAGGACGATAAAGAATCTCTGTAAATAATAATGTGAAAATATTCATGAAAACAATTAAAATATTAAAGATTTATGTGTTTGTTGGATAATATTGATTCGGGTCTGGGCTTTAGACTTTCATAACTTCTTCTGATTTTATCTTAGTTAGTTCATCGATTTTGATTCAGGCTTTTTTAACCAATTCTTCTATTTCTTTTTCATTTGATTTGTGTTGATCTTCTCAAATCTCTTTGTTATCAAAAATTTGTTTTGTGTCCTTCATGGCTTCTTGTCTAATTTTTCTTATTGTGGTCTTGCACTCTTCTCACATAGACTTTACCTGTTTGGCAATCTCTTGTCTTCTATCTTGTGTAAGAGCGGGTATCTTTACTATAAGATATCATCAGTCATTTTGTGGAGTAAGTCATATATTTGCGTCATAAATTGCTTTTTCTATGTGTTTTATTTCGTTTTTATCTCGTGGTTCTATTTTGATTGTCTGTCAATCCATGATTGTTACATGCGCTAATTGGGGAATTTTAAATGTTCAATATGATGCTTCTACGTTGATGTTTTCAACCAATCACGTTGATGCCCTTCAGATTTGTAATGCTTTAAATTCGTTTTCTAGAAAAGCAATTGCTTTGTTGATTTGTTGTTGATATAGTCAAATATCCATTCGTTTTGGATTTATGGGCTAAAGATATTGCTGCCATCAGGCAGTTTTATAAAGTATTCTAGTATGAATTTACAAAAAAGGATTAAATTTGCAATATTATATTGATGATGCGTTGCTTTGTGTGTCTCCGAAGCTAGCTTTACTTTGCTCATTATTCGAAATTTGCTTATTGTCTGGTGTGCTGGTGGGAGGATTAATTTGTTGGGGATTTAAAATTATTCTTTTTCTTTTTTTGAAGAAAGCTAGGTATATAAGAATCAAAAGAATAATTAGAACTCATATGAAATATGGATTAAATATGAAAAATGTTTTCGATATTTTAAAACTTCATCCTGCTATTACATCTTTTGGTATGGTATTGTTGGGGACATCTTCTTTTATGTTAAAATCGAAACTAGGTTTGTTTATTATTTCAAAGCTCACTGTAAATGGTCATCCATAAGGAGGCATAATCAGATCCTCATTGTCTGTCTGAATGATTATTTCTTCACTTGGCGGTATGATAATTGTATTTTTGTTGATTTGTAATATTTTCTTGAATCAAAAAATATTTGATATTGTTCATGATATTGTTGCGGTTTGGCTTACATTTCAGATATTTCTTAGTCAGATTTGAAAGTTTGTGATTTCTCAATTTTTAATTGTTTTGATTGTATTTATGTTGATTTGTGATTTAATTTGTGTTTCTCAGACGAAAATATCTATAAATTTTATTTTACGTACGACTATATTTAACATAGATTCACCAGCTTTTTCGCCCGTTTGTACTAGATTGTAGGCTATACAACCATGACTTAATCACTTATATCATATGGGAGGTTTGATATTAAATATCTTTTGGATGGTGGAGTTTCATTTTAATGTTATTGTTTTTTCGTAGTCCAACATAAAATTACCAAAATATTTTTTGGGTCTATCTGCCGCGTTGCAAGCTCTATTTTTGTGTCAATCTTGCGTGATGGTTGAGTCCAAAAAATCTATATTTATGGTTGTGTCTTCTGGTGATGTGTTTACGAAGTTTATACAGATAGGCGTTTGTTCTCCGGCTTTGGTGGTGAGATCAAGCTCGCTTGTGATTGCTTGATTATTACAAAAATTTAAATCAATGCTTCACAATTGGACATCTTGTGCTGATGAAAAGGTTGAAATTAAAAGGAAGAACAGAAAGGAAATAAGAAGGGTCGTTTTTGTTTTCATTAAGCTAACAGCGAGATTAAAAAATAATTAAATATACCCGATGTGTAAAGTATAAGGTTCAAGATATGAGATTCAAGATTAAAGATTAAATATTTAACATTAAAACTGTTGATT
>CAJAPL010000174.1 GCA_903943625.1 uncultured bacterium | reverse complement strand
TAGCAGGATGTTTAATAGTTTTCCCTCTATCACCAAACCAAGAAGTAATCCTAGAATTATGATATGAGGACAGAGCTTGAAGAACCAATGGTTCTTGCGGGTTGGATTAGGATTGTTATCTGAACTGCCCAAGCCGCTAATTTGAGGCGAATAACTACTCATAGTTGATTGTTTTGATTAGTTGTTTCATTCGATTTGATTTTGTGTTTTTGCGGTTAGTAGCTTTTTTCTTAAGTCGAGAATGTCTTCTTGTTCGATTGCCTTATCTACGCCTTGGCTTAAAATTAGGTGAGATTTGAAATCGGGATCGGACATTCTTTGCTTGAATGTTTTTTTTTGTTTGTGTGAGAGTGGCTTGGACCCGATTTGTCCAAGTTCATGACCGACGAATTGTTCGATCAGTTTTTTGTCTAGAGTAGAGAGCATTTTGTTTTAGTTTAATTGTTGGTTGTTGTGTATACATATTTTATAATTAAAGTCAAGTATTATTCTTTAGCTATGGATTTTGTAATAAATAAAAATATAGTCAGTGTTGAGTTTTAAATTTTATAAAATTAAATCATGGATCGAAAGAGTCAAAAATTAACTAACATTTTATTGTTTATCATCGTATGTTTTTTTGTTTTAGGGGCTTTATGTGCTTTGTGAAGAGCGGCTATGATGCATAGGGGATTTGAAGGAAAATTTGGTGGGTGTAAGATGCAAGGCCAATACAAGAATATTGATAAATGATGCGGTCAAGAATGAGGATGTCCGCTTATAAATGAAAAAGTTGATCCTACAAACGTAGCAGAATAGTAATTAAATAGATAGAGAGATGCGCGGAAGTGTATCTTTTTTTTTGTTAGATTCCGGCTGCAACTTTGTAATAATACCGGAATGACAGTATTTAAAATTTTTTGTTTTATTATTCGTCTTGAGAGATAACTAAATAAATTTTATTATTTAAAAATCAAAATGATTTATACTGTAAGTAAAAAAATTCTGGTTATTATGTACTGAGCATTATTTGCTATAGCATGATTTGGACTAGTGACTGCTTGATCTACTGCGACTAATGCGGCTGGTACTACCAATGTTAAACCTGTTATGTCAGTTCCTGCTATTTCTGAAAAAGCTATTGTATGAACAGATTACAATTTGATTGCCCAGAAAATCTTTAATAAATTTCTCGTTAAGTACCCAAACATCCTTAATCAAGTGAGTTGTGAAACTATGGATACCTATATCAATAAAATTTTACAAAAAACTAAAATTAAATTTAGAAGACCAGATGTAAACAAAGAAAATATGGTGAAGCATATATTTGAAGGTTTGCTGCGTGATTATCTAAATAATAATTTGGAATGTGATGATTTTATAGATGTTGATCGAGATGAAACAGATATCGGAGCTGAAGAATATGTAAAATGCATATTTAATACTGATGTGAACTATACCGATGCAAATCAGAATATGCAGAGTTGTTATTCTAGTGATGGAAAATGGTCTTGTAAGGGAAATGGATCTTGTACTGTTAAGGTTAGTTGATTGGTAGGAGATACTATCACTTGGAAGAGTAGTTGTGGAGCATATACATACACCACTATAGATGGAAGAGATGATTATGCGCAATTTTTTTGTGGGACCAGGCCCATACCACAACCATTGCCAATGCGTGTATGTAAACCAGGGGAAATAAATGCGAACTGCGCTTATCCTATTTATTCATGAGAAATCGATAGGGCGAAACTACCCAAAGCTAGTCCTACAAAGACGAATTTGAATAAGAAATAATAGATATTTGTTTATTTTTTGGCGGAAAAGGACTGTAGAGACACAGTCCTTTTCTTTAAAGGTTTAAAAATGTTTTCGGACTTGGGGGTATTTCTCGTTTTACTATTTGGCATAACACACATATTGCATATGCAATTATTAAACCAGATATGATTAATCCTCCCCAAATAGCATAGCCTCCTATAACTAGGAAGAATGCAATTAATTTTCCAAGTGTTTCCATTGCTTTTTTGTATTTATATTTATTCGAAGTTTTTTAAATCATCGCAAATTTTTCTAAAGGTACATGACTCACATTTTTTTGCGCTGGTAGTTCTGTGGAAGTTTTTTTGTGCGATGGGGACATTCCTTGTGACATCTTCATCTACAATAAATTGTTTTTGGAAGTTGACGTCATTGATTATTTTTTGTATGACATCATCTATATCTTGCTGTGTAATCTGTCATCAGTTAACCTTTAGGCTTGGTAAGTATACTTCGTATCATTTGATATCCATATCGTTTATATTCAGTTTTCATTTTTTTAATATCATTTTGAGTGCGTAGACTTTTATCTGGTCTGGCACTGAGTCGTCATTCATATTTTCTTTTCATGATTTCCGATCTATGATTGTAAATCTATTATCTCATAGTATTGCACCAAAATCTGGAGATGCTAATATAGAGACATCCATAAGCTCTGGGATACTATCTATTATTATCCTCATATTATCATAGTCTGGTCTCTTGGGGCTTTCTATATAAACACTCTGTGATATTTCAAAAAATCTTGAGACTTTATCATGTCGCTCGCTTCATATAAATGTATCCAGATTGTTTATGACTTTATCTATCGCTTCTTGTAATTTTTTATCTGTATCTTCTAATTTGTAATAATGTTCTGTCAGTCAAAACTTTTGGTTCCTGTCATATCATGCTTCATAGTCTCTGTTTTTGGATATATTGAAATCATCTGTCATGACTTGAGAGATTTCTTCTTTGAGTTTGTTTATATTTTCTTGAGAATCAGTTTTCTTTTTCATGAGTTTGAGATAGTCTGACAATAAGTGATGTGTCTTTTCTCCGACTCGCATTTCTATGCTTTTTAGGTTCTTTAGTAGTAGGCCATCTAATCGTAGTTTTTCATCGATATCTTTTAAGAAGTTTGTGTAGTAGTTGAAATAGTACTTTTTTTGACAGTATTCAAGGACCGTTAATCTTGTGTTGGATCGTCACAGGTTATTTGAATTATAAGCCATAATATTTTGGAGAGAATATAAAGTCTGGATATTGAAGCTTTTTGGACTTTAGAAGCAATATTTTGATTAATTATACTGTGACTATATTTTTCCAGAAATAGTTTTCAATCTGCTTTTATTAGAATTAAAAAACACAGAAAGTTATCTTTTATTTGTTTATATAATTATATTGATTTTGATCTTATAATATATATTCTGATGTCGAATTGGACTTGTTTGCTGATAATGCTCGTATTACCCAATTCAAAAATTTCTCAATAACAGTTTTTGTTAGTATGTGGGGTCGGCACTATTTCGTCGGCCTCACATTTTTTTTATTTTAAAAAAATCACAACTACTGTTGTGAAAATTAATTAATGGGGTGGCTGACGGGGATCGAACCCGCGACACGCAGAGTCACAGTCTGCTACTCTACCAACTGAGCTACAGCCACCATTTTATTAGTCCTGAGCTATACCGCTAAAGCGGTACTCGCCTGTGGCTCGCAATCACCACGTGAGGGAATGATTAATGATTTCCTTGGGAAATTCAAGATGAGAGCTGAGTATTGTAGTCGTAAATAATTACTGTAGACAAAATTTACATTTTTTGTGCAGCTCTACAAAACAGTCCTTGGTAGCTTGGATATCTGACATTGCATCGTGAGCATTTTCAAGCTCTTTTCCAAAAAGGTGAGTATAGAGTAGTCATAATCTGGGACGTTTTTTTAATGTTGGTCCTATTAGATGTCATGTGTCTTTCATAGTACAAAAAGTTTTGATATTGTCCCAATCGCACTCTTTCCCTATTCTTTCACAATCTTGCTTTAGCATCCTTATATCAAAAGAAATATTGTGTCATACAATACAGTCAGATTTGTGAATATATTCTAGGAATGTATCTATGTAGCTATCGATGTATCAATATTTTTCTACCATGCTTTTTTTTATTCAATGTACTCTCTGAGCAAAAAAATTTATTTTTGTAGTGATGTTGATATATTGGTTGATTCTGATTTCTTCATGGAATTTTTTACCATCAAATATTCAGTATATAGCCGCAAATTGTAGAATCTGGTCTGTAGATGAGAGCCCAGTGGTTTCTGTATCGATAAAAAGTAGTCAGTGTCATTTTTTCTTTCACATAAATAAGATGATATGATTAAATATGTAATATTTTATGAATGTATCTATTGCTGGCAGTATTTTTGTATGAAGCTATCTTTATCACCGTATTTTACAAAATCTTTTTCATGGTCTGAGGGTATAAAATGCTTGTCTTTTTTGTGTTGGATGCCACATCGATAATGCTCAGTCTCACCTGCAATCTCTGCTCGATAGTTAATCAGACCGTTCCCATAACCACAATACATACAAAAAGCTTTTTGTCGTACATTTAGATATGGCAGCTTGGCACGATCCATGACTTTGATATAATTTTTACGTTTGATATATGGGATACCACATAGTGGGAAGCAAGTACGATGATAAACTTCCATCCATATATCCATAATTATGAGTGGAATAATAACCGAAGAAATTATTGGCGTAACCACAAGATATTTTGGTACGCT
>CAJAPL010000173.1 GCA_903943625.1 uncultured bacterium | reverse complement strand
GTAAATTTAATAAATTTATTTTTTCTTGTTCTCCAATATCTGGATAAATTTTATCCAGCAGTATAAATTTACCACCAGATGATAGTTTCTCGTAAATTTTTTCTATAACTTTGTTTCTATCATCTGACGTGAAGTTGTGCAGAGTCCGCGCAGATGTAATTATATCGTATTTGATATCAGTTGTTTCTAAATACTTTAAGCCATCTTCGCATATAAAGTTGATCCTGTCCAAATATGATGATAAAAGTGGTTTTGATAAGTCTAACATTTCTTGAGAAATATCTAGGCAGTCCATTTTTATTAGAGGATTGGTTTTTAAGATGTATTTGGTTAGGTCCCCCTCTCAGCTGCCTATTTCTAGGATCTTTATATTTGGCTTATCTTGTGCTATATTTTTTATTTCTAGAGCGATTTCCACCCTCATTAGATAATTTGCAGGAGTGAGATCTAAAATTAAATGGTTTGCTTCTCTGAGCTTGTCATCATATCTGTTTTGTGGCATAGCAGTGGGTATTAAAAATTAAATATAGTTTATTTGTATATATCAATCACTACTTCATAAATTAACTTAGCTAATTTTAGATGATTTTCACTGTCGATATGTACTCAATCTCCCCTATCTACTTGGACTTCTTTTGTAGGGTCTAGATATAGGATATTTTCATCTTCGGCTAGTTTTTGATATGCCTTGATTAACTCAATGCACTTTTCTGTGCCTCATTTAAATAGGCTTGACGCAATACTTCATTGTTCGTTTACTGTGGGTGGGACGACTATAAGTATTTTGGGAGAGGAGTATCATTTCAGGATTCTATAGTTTTTTATAGTCTGGATCAATTGATGCATTCATTTTGCAGTAGTTTCGCTTCATATATTCATCATTTCTTTGGTGTCTGTGGTCCCAAGCATCAAAATTACAAGGTCTAAAGGTAGGTGGCTTTCCAAAATAATTGGCAATGTTTTTAGTCAGTTTCTTTCAGGGAATTCTGGCCTTGGGTCATCAAACATTGTCGTCCTTGCTCATAATCATTCTTCGATGATTTCATAATCATTACCTAAAATATTTTGAAGGGCGCCGGGTCGACGTTTTGTGGCTGGATATCTGTCTATTCACATACTAGAAGGGACTCGTCATCGAGTGTTTGAGTCTCCGTAGCATAGTATCCTTTTTGCTTTATCATTTGTGTTCATATAAATATTTACTATATATAAAGGTGCTATTAATAAACTTTAACAAAATCAATATATATAACACAATAAAAATTACAATTATTAAATTATAAAAAAATTTCCTTGCAATTTTTTGGGCGATATTTAATAGGCTACTACAACAAATCATATTTATGCAAAAATCTGACATAAAACTAATCGCTACTTATCATACTTCATTATTAAATAATTTTATTACTAAAAACTCGTAAAATGGAAAATTTAACAGCATTAAAACTTGAAGATAAAATCGATGTTTTGTCTTTTGATATTTATGATCCAGAGTCGGATTCTATATTAAAAAAAAGTATTTGAGATTTTGCGACCAAACGACTTGTTCTATTTTTTTACCCAGCGGATTTTACTTTTGTCTGTCCTACGGAGCTCAAAGATTTAAACAAATCTTATGAAGATATTAAATCTGCTAATGCGGAAATCCTTGTAATAAGCACTGACACTGTGTTTTCGCATAAAAGACGGATAGAAACAGAAAAGCTGCTTGAAAACTTTAAAATTCAAATGGTAAGCGATAGGAGAGGTGAATTGAGCAGATTATTTGGTGTTTTAAGTACTGAAAGTTGAAATAGTGCTAGATGAACATTTATTATTTCTCCTGACAATATTTTAAAATCAATTGAGATTGTCACAGAGCCGATAGGTAGAAGTACAAATGAACTTATAAGGAAAATTAGAGCTTTAGAATTTGTAAGATCCAACCCTGGTGAAGCTTGTCCTGCTACTTGGAATGTATGATGACAGACCTTGAAGCCCTCTATCAAAATTGCTGGTCATGTGTGAGAAGAACTGGAATAGTTTTATATTCTAAAACAAAAAAATGGGAAAATTACAGCCGCTTCTAAACAAGTACAAACAGACTATTGTTTATTTCTATCCTAGAGATAATACCCCTGGATGTACTATAGAGGCGCATGATTTCAGTTTACATAAAGAAACTTTTAATAAAAACTGAATATGAATAGTGGGGATAAGTAAAGATTCTGAGGAGTCTCATTGTAAATTTATAGAAAAACAAAATCTGACTATTGATTTAATATCTGATGCAGACTTGAGTCTACACAAGCAATTTGGAGCGTGGTGAGAAAAAAATATGTATTGAAAAATTGTACAATGAACAATCAGATCAACATTTTTACTGAATAAGAATTGAGAAGTTATAAAAGAGTGGCGTAATGTAAAAGCAAATGGCCACGTGGATAATCTCATTAAGGAATTAGAAATTGCGGATTAGTATATTATAGATTGTTTTATTTTTCTTACTTTTTGTTATTTAATATTTTTCTTATTTCTTTTATTAACCTTTGATGCGTTTGTGTCAATTTTCTAATTCATGACTCAATATAATCTATAATTTCTATGGTTTCTTTTGTATATTTTTTCTGAAATGCTTGTGGCATCGTATGTAAATCCTTTACGTTGTCTAGGCGATCAGATAATTTTATTACTAGCCCATAAGATGACATAGTTGCCATTTTGTTTTTCAAATATTCTGTTTTACCGATTTTTTTTATCTCTGATTCATTGGATGTCAATTCGTCTACTAGCGCTGCTACATAATAACCAAACTTTTCTGCTATTTCTTGGATAGTAACGTCTTTGCAGTCTTCTACGGTATCGTGTAATAATGCGGCCGTCATCAAAAGTTCTATATTCTTGGATTTTTTGTATGTTTCTATGTTTTTTGCAACGCAAATGGGATGTCGATAATATGGCATATTTTTTCCCTCTCTTTGTTGTCATTTGTGTTTTTTTAAGGCAAACTCTAGAGCCTTTTCAAACATATTTGTAACTTGTGTTTCCATGATTTTTATGTGTGGTGATAAATAATGTTTTGATATTCATAAATTATAGTTAATTATGTGTCCCAAGAAATTCATAATTTTTCTTTCTTCCATTTTTCTAAAATACTATTTAGGTAGACTATATTATGGAAACTTAGTAATATCCCACCGAGCATTTCCTTCTCTTTTATGAGATGGTGTAGGTAGGCTTTTGTATAATTTCTACATACAAAACATGGACAGTTATCTTTTAGTGGAGAGAAATCAGATTTATATTTTGCATTTTTGATTGTCAGATTACCATCATCAGAAAAGGCCATACCATGTCTACCTAGCCTGGTCGCTAATACACAATCAAACATATCAAATCAGTTTTCTATAGCATGCGATATGTCTTCTGGAGTCCCGACTCACATCAAATATCTTGGCTTATCGTCTGGCAGTCTTGGTCATGTAAACTCCACTATTTCACGAATTAATTCTTTTGATTCACCTACACTTACTCATCATACCGCTATTCAATCTCGTGCATATTGGCTCAAAAAATCTATTGATTGCGCTCTAAGATCTGTATGGATTCATCATTGTACTATAGGGAAAAGCACTCAGCGTACTTTATCGTATTTTTTTTCTAAATGATCAAATGCTCTTTTTGCCCAGCGATGTGTCATCTGCATTTGTTTTTCAATTGTTGCTTTATCGCAATCGGTAGGTGAGCAAACATCGAGCACCATCATTATATCGCTTCATAAATTGCATTGTATATCGACTACGCTCTCTGGAGTAAAAAAATGTTTTGATCAATCGTATGGTGAATTAAATTTTACTCATTCCTCTGTGAGTTTGATTTTTACTTCATGACTAAATTCTTTCTCTTCGTCAGTAGCCTGATAATCTCCTCTACTATTTTGATTTAATCATAAGCTAAAAACCTGGAATCATCAACTATCTGTGAGTATAAGTCAATTCCAATTTTCAAATTTATGTAATCATCAAGCATCTTTGATTAGTTGATCTCATGGACGTAAGTACAGATGAAAGGTATTTGCAAGAATCAGATTTATAATAGGCAGATCTCAAATGTATTTGGGATCTTGAAGCATGTCCAAAATTAATCCCTTTATAGTGGCCTTGGTCCCGACAGGCATAAAAATAGGAGTTGTCAGCCTTACTCAGTTTAGATTGATTTCACCTACTCTTGCATTTCAGATTTTTTTGAGTATTTTAAATTTCAGCTTAGACAAGATATTTAATTAGAGATTAAAATTTGAACAAACATTAGTTTGAAATATAAGGAAAATATGGTTTTTGACAAGTATATTTTATATTTATATCTTCTGAAATGATAGAAAAAATAAAAGCGGAATTATTTAAAAAATATAAAAATGATGACGTGAAGTGATTGTTTTTTTCTTTGTTTGATGCAAAGAATAATCTACTATTTTCAAATGGAGTTTTGAAAACTGACAAGGGGATGGATAAACTCGTGGATACTCTGTATTACTGATTGATGGATAAAATATCTTGAGTCAAAATAGTAGTTATAGACGTTGTCTTATCTTATGTGCAAGAGACTGATTTGCAGAAATTATTGTTATATTCTGTGAAGGATTATGGATTTTGTCTGATATGAGTAATTGATCAAAAGACCTGAGTTGTATTGCCTGATACAAAATGAATAAGTGATGTTAAACAAGCTCTGTGATATATAAAACAAAAAAATTGAATTTCTTCAAATGTGGAAATATATTCTTTCAAAACTGATAGAATAGTAATTAGTATTTAGACCTTGGTCTATAATCTATAGCTTTTATTGAAAAATAAAATTTATTCTGGACTTTAATTTTGGTAGAGTGCTATATCGTGGTGGTCTTATTTTTATTGTTGCTCAGGCAACCTCTGGATAAGACATAATTGTTTTTTGTGCGATTTCTTTGTCCATAGAAACCACGTTGGTTTTGATATCTTCTAGTATTCAGTTTATATCTTTTGTAAAATCATATCATTGTATTATGTCTATTTTGGTTGGAATAATGATTATATCGCCTTCTTTTTTTATATTATCAAAAAATACCAAACTATTTTTATCTATTGTTACGAGTTTTGATTTTTCTGATGGTCTCTGTAGGATATATTCACTAAATCATTTTATCAGATCATCTCGTTTGATATAATAAAAGCTTAAATTACTTATTATATATCATTGGATAATGGGAGATTGTTCTCATGTTTTATTTTTTATATACAACTCCTGAGTGCTTTGAGACATCGTATCGTTAAATCAAAGTAATATCCCATTGTTTATTTTAAAATTTTGCGATACGATTTCTTTTTTATTTTGGGTTATATAATCAGATAGCTTTCATGACAATATCGTTATGTCTTTGTCTGTTATTGTTCATTGTGAACTGATAGATCATCAAGTGATGTCTTGAGATATCTCTGCATATAGTTTTTTGAGATATATACTCTGATTTAGGTTTTTGATATATAGCTTTGTTCATGCTGGTATGTTTCACCTAGATCACATAAAAACTCAGTTATCATCTTTTTCCATAGCCTTTATCTTTACTGTGGTTTCTGATGGTTGGTTCTCTGATCAGGCTGGTATTTCGTTCCATACTATTGTCTGGAAAAGACGTCAGTCGTCTGTAACTAATCTTGTCTTTGGGATGAATGAATATTTCTTCTCGGTTTTATTTACTATTATAGCTTCTCATCTAGATGGATTTTGTAGATATTTTATATTAGCTGTGCTTATTGATAATTCGTATTTGTGCTTAACCAATCAGGAATAAATAGGGATGCTTAAAAACCTAGGGTCTTTTGCATATTCTGAGTCTGTGTTTGGATAATAACGAAAATTATATATTATGCTCTCTGAGTGTTGAGAGGGCTTGATATATATATTTCAGCTCGGTAGTATGAGACTATAAAGCACATAAAATATTCATAATATAAAGGCTAATTCAAATCCAAAAACCACGTAGAATATGTAATTTTTTCTGTTGTATGCTAGCAAATGGAATCTCTTGAAGTTGAAGAAAAATAGATATATGTCGTTTAATGCTCTCAGTATTTTGCTCTTTTCCTGATGTATAACATTTAATCATAAGCTTTGGAAGAAATATTTTGATCTATCGTTTTTGGTTATAAAATACGCCTCTATATGCCTTTCTTGTATAAGTTCTTTTAACTGTTTTCATCGTCGCTCATTATCAAAAAAAGAATGTTCAGGATCTATATAGATATGAACAGATTTATTTGTTGGTAGTTTTTCTAGTGTTTTGAATATTTTGTATAAACTATCGTTTTTTTGAAAAAAAACTTTCATGGAAACAAATGTAGTAACGTAAAACCGTGAAAACGGGAAAGGCGATTATTTATATTAAATCTGATCTCTTTTCCGTTTTTGCTGGGAATATAACAACATCATAATTGCTATAAATGATATGTATTGCTTGATATCAAATATTATTCATCGCAATGAGATTGTTCAGTATTTGGGGTAGTTTTGAAATATCATCATAACTATATTGATCAGTATTATGAGCAGGATAAATCATATGATTCATAGTCAGAATTTCTGTTTATATCTTTTGAGTATCCCTGTTACAAGTACTGATACAAACGCTGATATGGAAATAAATAATCATGCTGGGTAAACTCAATTAAATTTATTTAGCTCACTCTCTATGTTCAAAGGTTTTATGCATATCCATTCATGACATGATTTTCATATAAAGGTATCTCATAGTAGTAGAAATACTCAGACAGGAATTATACTTAGTCAGATTGAATAAAATAATATATCTATCCATATTTTTTTATTTTCGTTTCTTTTTATTTTCTTAAAAAAAATTCTGAACGCTATCATCATTCAGACTATTATTCAAGCAAAATGAAACTTATATCAATATGGGCTGATTAGCATCAAGAATTCGTTTATGCTTCTAGGAAAAATAGATATTGTGAGAGCAAAATTTACATAAACTCAAATTAGGTACATTAATATAGTGATTATTGGGAGTCGATAAAAGAACTTCCAAAAATCTTGATGATATTTTTTTATCAAGTAATATGCCACCCCCAAAAATACTATAAATCATATTACAATACCAAACCCGGTCATATATATCTTAGCTCACCGTATGGTAATATAAGGAAACATGGTGTTTGATTAAAAAATTAAAAAATCATCTAATTGAGTATTTCTCTGTTATCTGAGATATTCAATTATCTTAGTCTCTCTGATTCAAGTCACTCTTATTATACCTGGATAATCTAGTTGTTCTTCTATTTTTAATCAAATATTTTTCAAAAGTTTTTCAACTTCCAAATCTGAAATTGCTTTGGGATCCACATATACCATAATTTCTCTTCATGCTTGCATGATATGTACTTTATCTATTCATGGCATTTCGTAAATTAACTTTTCTAATTCTCACATCTTTTCTATAAATAACTCCTTTGTGTTGAATCTTGCTCATGGCCTAGAAGCTGACATTGCATCAGCGGTAGCTATCACCCACGAAATGGAATCTATCATGGGGACATCAAAGTGATGTGATTCAGATGCATTTATTATAATTGGATCCATTCAAAATTTTCTTAGATACTCTCATCATATCTTTGAATGTGATTGTCATCAAGTGCTCATTACTTTTCATATATCATGTAGCAATCATGCTTTTTTTGCCATTACTGGGTCTAGTCATATCTCTGTTGCTATTGCTTCTGCTATTTTAGCTACTTCTATACTGTGAGCTCGTAGATTTTGTCAGTAACTATATCTTAAAAAGAATTGTCATATCGTCCTGACTATCTCTGGCTTCATCATTGTTAGATTTAGTATGGTCAAAGCCTCTTTTCATTTTTCCGTCAATATGCTGTCCAATTCTTCAAGTACTTGATTGTGTATTTTTTCTATATAGAAAGGATTTATCCTGCCATCTTTTACTAACATTTCAAGTGTCTTTTTGGCAACAAATCTTTTTTCGCTATCAAAGGATGATAATCTTACAACCAATGGGGTATCGTCAATTACAAGTTCTACTCATGTTATCTTTTCAAAATAACTAATATTTCTTCCCTCTCTTCATATCAATTTTCATTTAAAATCTTCATTTGGGAGATCTACCAATTGTGTGGTAAATTCTGTAACGCTATCTGCAGCTATTCTAGGAAGTGCTTGAGAAACTATTATAGCAGCCTCTTTTTCAGCTTCCTCTTTTTTGATTATTTTAAATTTTTCAACAAATTCTGATATCTCCTTTTTGTTCACCTCTTCTATGTTTTTGAAAAGATGTTCTTTTGCCTGTTCTACGCCAAATCAAGCTATCTCAGATAATTTTTCATTCTGCTTTTTGATAATCTCATCACCTTCTTTTTGTTTTTCTAGTATCTTCTTTTTCTCTTCTTCCAATTTTTCTAGTTTTTGATCCATTTTTTCTTCTCTTACAAGCAGTCTATTCTGGATTTCTTCCATTTTTGCAATTCTTTGATCCTCGATTTTTTGTGCTTTTTCTTCTGCTAATTGTAGAGTTTTATTAGCCTTTTTCTTTGCTTCTTCTAGCATTTCTTCTTCAATCTCTTTTACTCTACTCATTCTTTCTTTAAATTGTTTTGCTTTTTCTGTTAATGTCTTTTTGTATCAAAAAAATCCACCTAGGGCTCCTGCTCCAATAGCCAGGACGTAGCCAATTATTACTAATGTAGTCATATTTTATAAAGTCTAATTTTGTAAAATACCAAAAAAATTTCTTTTCAGTTGAAATTTATATGATTTATTATTTTAAATTCAATGGGAAAATCGGTGTAGCTTATTATTTGTTTTGAAAAAATTATGGGAATATTGATATATCATCTCAGTGTATCTCTCTTAGCAATTTATGAGGATCGAAGAGTTTTGGATCTGATTCCACCGGATCTTGGATCTCTCATCATTGAGCAATATGTTCTTGTAAATCTAATAAACTAAATGTATCTCTACGTGATTGATGTGTTATTCTTTTGTGTTCTTTGGCTGTTCATCATGTTAGATTTTTTCCCATATCAAAAATTTCTTCAGAGAAAAGTAGGTGATCGTCGTTGTTTTTTTTCTTCATATTGTTTGTTGTTTATTATAAACATAACATTAGCCTATTGTAATTATTTATCTCTATATGTCAACCTTTATTTGTGTTGGAAAAAAAAGGGTAATTAGCTATTATTTATTAGTAATTTATTTTGTTATTAGTGTATTTATGTGAACTTATTTATGACAAAATTTTCTTATAGACTCCAAGATTAGAAGCTATATTGCTGATAAAACTGGAGATCTATATAAAAAATTAGCTTGTGAGGCCTTGATAGAAATATGACCTGGTAAGTGATCTATAACCAAATTAATACACCAGATTTCTAATAATTTTATGGTAATAGAAAAAGATGAACAATTAATTCAGAACTTAGAATTTAAAGATCAGAATTGAGAATTAAATGTTAAGCAAATTATAGGTAAAGATGTCTTGGAAGTGGATGTTGAAAAAATTCTAAAAGAAAAGAAAATAAAAACTGAAAATACTTTGATAGTTTGAAACTTACCATATTATATCACTTCGCCAATTCTTAGAAAATTCTTTGCCAATTGATCCCCTAAATTCCCATGATGAATATTTATGCTTCAAAATGAGGTATGAGAAAAAATAAGATTTGATGCTAAAAAGAAGTCTTATCTGTGGTGGCTTTTAAATTATTGATATGATGTAACTTATTTAAAATTGGTCCCAGCAAAAGCATTTAAACCAGCCCCAAAAGTAAAAAGTTGTCTTGTACAATTAACAATGAAAACCACGTTAGCTTCGTACGGGACAACTGAAAACCCAACGATTAAACGAGAAAGTTTAGTTAGTTTCTTAGATTTTTATTCAGGATTTAGTAGAAAAACTTTGTGAGCGATACAAAAAATATTAACTAAACAAGGGAAAATACTATTTCAGATACCAGAAAAACTAGAAAAGAAAAGGTTAGAAGAATTGGATCGAGAAGATTTAAGAGAAATATTGAACTAGTTGTCTTATCCTTCTAATATTTTGTCCAAAACAGCTCTTACTCTTTGTACGTTTTCTTCCAGATTCCCATCTGTCATTATAATATGATCACATATTAATCTTGCTTTTTCTCTCTCAGCGTGAGCGCTTGCTAATCTTTGTTGTAATTCTTCTTCAGACATAGGAGCTCTTCATTTATCTCTTTTGATGATTAGTTCATCTGGGATGTCAAAAAACATTGAAGCAAATTCACTATCTATTTTGTGTTCAGATTTTATTTTTTCTAGTCATTTAACATCCACTTCTTTTATGGCATTTTTGCCCTGTTCCAATAAGTCAATTACTTCCTGTAATTTGGTTCAGTAGTATCATGCATGATGATTATCTTCGTATTCCAAAAATTCTCAATTTTTTATCATTTCATTGAATTCTTCTTTGGATATAAAGTTATATCTCCTGCCATTTACTTCTCAAGGTCTCATGGCTCTAGTTACATATGATGGAACATAGCTTACATGTTCAAATTTTAATATTTCATCTATAATTGTTCATTTTCAACTACCCGATACTCACATTATAAAAATGATTTTTGGCATCTGTGAAATAATAAATAATAAATATTGTTTATATATCTAAAGAAAAACGGCTTTTATTCAATCAAATCTTATTGTAAAAAATAGTTTAATTTGCTATTGATTTATTGTTAGAAATATGTATAGATGGCGTTACCAAAATATTGTACAGGTGTATGGAATTTGTCCCCGCATGGTGATATATGTGTACTTTTGAGGGGTTTTACATATACTTCCTGTACTTGAAGACTGGGCCGGTTATCGCTCAGTTTTCTCTTTAATGTAAAATATTAAATTCTCATTTAGCTAGTTATTTATTTATACTTAATCAGCATGGAAGTTTTTTGACTATAAATACATAATAATTAACTCAGAAAAATAATAACGCCATTATCAAAAATATTATTACTTTGTTTAATCTGTCTGTTCATTGTAAAAGCATAAGTACCATCATAATGATTGATCGTATCCAGACCGAAGCTCTTGCCTCTCTTCTTGTCCATCATAGTCACAGCAATCTATGGTGTAGATGGGTATAGTCTCATTTGAGGGGATTTTTTTTCATTATAAATATTCTATAAAATCATACTCGTATTGCATCAAATATGACAAGAGATAATGCTACCAATAGCGTTCAGATTTTTGCTCATCATGCGACCGATAGGTATGCTATACTAAATCCAAAAAACATTATTCATATATCTCTGAGTAGTCACAGTGGTTTGTATTCTATGAGCGTTGAAATTAAACTTATTGCAAAGAGTATAAATGCTAGATTCTGTGTTGTAGTAAGTATTTCTAAACTATTGCCTTTGAAAACTGTGTAGCTTGTGAAGACAATAAATTTGATAAGCAGAAATATTGTAAGAAATCAAATCGTAGAAACTCAGCTAGCTTGAGCGTAAATTCAATCAAACCGATTTATAGCATTTATACATATAATTGACCATATAATAAAGAATATTACAAAGATATATTGCGGCATGATTCGTTTCCATGTTCATATGAGGATTTCTTGATCTATTCAGATTCATCATATATAAACTGCCAATATTCATCATAGAATGTGTATTAAAAGCCTGATGATAGGATGTATTTTGAATTTTATTTTTCAGATGTAGCTTAGTTCTTCGAGAGTCTCTAATATTATTATAGGTAGGCTTCATGCCAATAATCATAGCAATAGATTGTTTGAAAAATATTCTGGAAATAAAATTAGAACTATTATAAAGAATCACAAAAAAGCGAAGATCCCTAGCATTGTAGGTACTGACTTTCTGGTGTTTTTGAGATCATTTCATGGTTTATCCAAAACCTTGAGTCGAGAAAATATTTTTAATCATGCAAATAATATTATTATGCTGAGTATGATAATTATAAGATAGGACATGATTTCGAAATGATAAATAATAAATCATTTTTTTAGATATAAGGGAAAAAAATAAAGTTTCAAGATAAACGTTTATAAATAAGTTGAAAGATAGTACTTATATTTTTCAATACGAAGCAACCCCCCTGTAAAACAGGGGGGTTTAATACTTATGCGGCTTCTTGGACCCATCCCCAATGGCTTCCTTTGATAAGTCCAATGGCGGCTAATATTATGCCCAAAAGCATTGTGATGCTTGTGATCAATCCGTAGAAACTCCCAAATCCTTCTTGATTTTGCCAGGCTGGGATTTGGTCGCTTAACCCAAATTCAATCGAAAGTATTTTGAATTGTAATTTTATCCAAACATACATCATCGTAGACAGCAATCCTATAAAAAAAAGGATTGTGCCTGTGCATATCAAAGCTACTTTGCTTATATGCTTTCTTGTTTTTTCTTCTTGTGTGTCCATGATTTTTTTTTAATTATTTTTATGTTATTTTTTATCTTTGTACAATACATATTTATTGTTTAATGTCAATCATAGTTTGTGCGTGAAATTATTGTAGATAAAAATCAAAACAAATTCTTATTTGAATAAAATATCGGAATTGATAGATTTATGGTTAGATTTATTTAGTTTGATTATGTGATGAGTTTAGATCCGATGAATCCATTGTTAACCGAAAAGACTGATTTGAAAGTCTATTTGGTTGATATTGTAGATAGAAGTATAGATGTTAATATTTTGGAAGATAGGTTACTAGAGCTTGAAAACTTAGTTAATACTTTTGGTGGTATGGTTGTAATTAAGAGATACCAAAAAAGAGATATGCCAGATAAAAGGACATATATCGGTAGCGGTAAACTTGAAGAAATTATATTAGAGATGAAGGAAGTATGAGCTCAGCTTTTGATAGTAGGCAATGTGCTTAAACCATCTCAGGTTTATCAATTAAATGAAAAACTTCGTCCTATTTGAGCAAAAGCTTGGGATAGAATGGATTTGATTCTAAAGATTTTTGATAAACATGCGATTAGTACTGAGTCCAAAATGCAGATTGAGCTTGCTGCAATTAGGCATATGTGACCTAGAATTTATGGAATGTGAATGGAGCTTTCTCGTCAATGATGATGATGAGAGTGAGCTATGAGGTGACTGGGAGAAACCAATACTGAAATAATGAGGAGACATCTCAAAGACAAGCAGTTTAAGATTGTTGAAAAATTAAAAGAATATGAAAATATGAGAAGATTGCATAGAGATACTAGGAGAAAAAGATGAATCCCGACAATATGAATTGTATGATATACAAACGTAGGTAAGTCTTCGCTTTTGAATTTCTTAACTAACAAATGAGTAATAGCTGAGAATAAATTGTTTGCTACGCTATGAACAAATGTTTGAAAATTGTACCTCATGACAGATCTTGTGACTGGAAGATGAAAAGAATTCCTTTTGAATGATACGATAGGATTTATACGTGATTTGCCGCCTAGATTGATTCAAGCTTTTGCGTCTACTTTGGAAGATAGTATAGAAGCAGACTTGTTGTTCCATGTAATAGATGCATCAGATGTTTATGTGGATGATAGGATAGCAGTAGTAAATCATATACTTGATGAGATATGAGCTAAACAAAAAAGACTTATGGTTTTTAATAAAATAGATTTAATCGATGCTGAAAAATTGAAAGAGTTGAAATTAAAATTTAAAGATCAGGATTGTATTTGGATTTCTGTTTATGATGGTAGCGGTATAGATGAACTTAAGGATAAACTTATAGAAACTACAAATTTTTATAAATAAATTTTTTATTGAATTTCCTTTGGATAACTTT
This sequence comes from uncultured bacterium, assembly GCA_903943625.1. Taxonomy (GTDB): domain Bacteria; phylum Patescibacteriota; class Gracilibacteria; order Absconditabacterales; family Absconditicoccaceae; genus UBA6263. The sequence continues at coordinate 4,634 of CAJAPL010000173.1, read as the reverse complement.
ATTACGTCGTTTGTAAATAAATTTAAACAAAATTTAGAAGAAAGGAGGGAAGCTATCAAAGAGAGTATTATCGTTGCAAAGCGCCTTACTCGGCGGTCTATAGTGAAGTTTCTGGATAGAGAATGTTTAGTTGTCTATCAATCTGATACTTGTGAAGCAAAACGACTTTGTAGGATAATCGGGTATGATGAGGACCTCAACCTTGTCTTTTCAGAACCAGGGCACTCTCGTCAGATTTTGCCTATGCGATCCGTTGTACGTGTTGTTTATAAAAAGATAAAGTTCATCCCATTGGGGAATTTTATCAAAGGGACAATTAGTATTGATGGTCACATAACAAATGTTATTGAGACAATCATGGGAATGAGCGAGTATGATATTTTCACTAGAAGATATCACACTATACAAAATGGATCTTTTGACAGGACTAAATTCAAACCTAGTCAATTATGTTCTGCTTTGTATGATTGGTTCAATCCTCCAGATTTGTTAAAGAGAATTGCCCCTATTGCTCTTATAAATATCGATGGAGAGGCGTTTGCCTTCTGTATTGATAATTATAAGTTTGCTCTATTCGATAAGGATTTTCGTCCTTTGGATTCTACACATCAAAATTCCAATATCCAAAAGCTTATTAGCCTAGTTGGCGACAAAAACAATCTTTTGGATACTCACTCTTGGAATGGTATTCTGTCACAATTAAATTTTTAACCTAATAGGAGCCGGCTTTTAGCTGGCTTTCCCCATTTAAATTTTGTATATCTATTTTTCTTTTGTTGCTATTTGTATGCTATTTTTTAAAGTCGGGTGACTTTAATTTTTTTTGAAAATAAAAAATGACAGATTTGATAAATTTGATTAGTACTAAAGTATCTATGAAACCGAGCATAGTGCGCAGCATTATACAGTTATTAGATGAGGGGAATACAGTGCCTTTTATCGCTAGATATCGTAAGGAATTAACAGAATGAGCCACTGATGAGCAGTTGAGAGATTTTAATGAAATGTATACTTATACTAGAAATTTGGAAGCTAGAAAAGCTGACGTCATCCGCCTAATAGAAGAAAAGTGATTGATGACTGATGAACTCAGAAAACAAATAATGGAAGCTGAAACATTGGCTAGGGTAGAAGATCTTTATAGGCCATTTAAGGAAAAGAAAAATACAAAAGCTACTATAGCAAAAGCAAAATGATTAGATCCGTTAGCAGATATTTTACGTAAGGCAGATCTTAGTAAAGAAGATTTTGAAATTGAAGCAGCGAAGTTTGTGAAAGATACATGAGATATTAAAACTAGCGTAAAAGATGTCCAGGAAGCTATATGATGAGCAAAAGATATAGTCGCAGAAGATGTTTCCGATCATGCTGATTTGAGAGAAACAATCAAAACTAGAGAAGAAAATTTCGCAATACTTGAAACAAAGGCAACAAAAACTTTTGAAGAAAATGGAGTTTACAAAGTATATGCAAATTATTCAAAGAAACTATGAGAAATGCCATCTTATGCTTATTTGGCTGTTTCTAGGGCAGAGAAAGAAAAACAATTAAGTCTGAAATTAAACTTTTCTGACGATAAAATATGGGAAGACACAAAATCATTTTTTGTCCCCAAACAATATTGAACTAGTATTGTTTATCTTGAAGAGGCTTTACAAGATTGATTAAAAAGATTGCTATTACCATCTCTAGAAAGGGAGCTGAGATCTGACAAAAAAAGATGGTCTGATGAAGCAGCTATAAAAGTTTTTGGAGATAATTTAAAGAACTTACTTCTCGCTCCACCTATCAAGTGAATGAATGTTCTCGGTTTTGACCCTGCTTTTAGGACTTGATGTAAATTGGCTGTTGTGGATCAGACTTGAAAATTTTTAGAAAAGACTGTAATATATCCTACTGAACCGCAAAATAAAGTACAGGAAGCACGAGATACTTTAAAGAAATTGGTTGATCAATATAAGATAGATTTAATAGTAATATGAAACGGTACGGCATCTAGAGAATCTGAAAAAATAGTAAATGAATTTATAAAAAAATATAAATTAAGCGTAAAATATATGATAACTTCTGAATCTGGAGCGTCTGTATATTCTGCTTCTAAACTAGCACAAGACGAATATCCAGATTTGGATGTAACTATTAGATGAGCAATCAGCATTGCACATAGAGTGCAGGATCCCTTGGCTGAACTTACAAAAATTGATCCAAAAGCTATATGAGTATGACAATATCAACATGATGTAGATCAAAAATATCTTAAAGAAAAACTTGATGAAAAAGTTGAAGATGTTGTGAATAGCGTAGGGGTTGATGTAAATACCGCTAGTTATACCTTGCTTCAATATATTGCATGATTGAGTGAAACTGTAGCAAAAAATGTTGTAGAATATAGGGATGCAAACTGAAAATTTACAAGTAAAGCTCAGATTAAAAAAGTTAAATGACTAGGGCCAAAAGCTTATGAACAGGCGATATGATTTATGAGGATAAAATGATGAAAAGAAATTTTGGATGAAACCGGGATACATCCTGAAATACACAAACAGGTTTATAGCTTGATAGAAACCGAATTTGGTATAAAGAAAAAAGATCTTAAACTGCCTATAGAATTGCATGATAACTTTGATTGAAAATTACGTGATTGGGCCACAAAATATGATATATGATTTGAAACTCTCAAAGATGTAATAGCCGAACTTCAAAGGCCATGACTAGATCCTAGAGATGAATTAGAAGCTCCGTGTTTTGCTAGTGATATAGTAGATATAAAAAATTTAACAATCTGAATGCAGCTTCAGGGCATTGTTAGAAATGTTACAGATTTTTGAGCATTTGTAGATATCGGTCTACATAGTGACGGCCTTGTCCACAAATCTCAGATGGCAAACTACTTTGTGACTAGTCCAACTGATGTAGTAAAAGTTGGACAGCAAGTAAAAGTTAGAGTTTTGGAAATAGATTTGGAAAGAGAAAAAGTTTCTCTAACTATGAAAGACGATAATTGAACTCCACAAATTAAGCAGGAGATTAAACACGATTCTCAAAAATTTCAAAATATTCAAAAAGACGATGAAGTGTCTGAATCATGATTGAGAGGGAATATTACCTTTAGTTAGAAAGTAGGGTTTTCTCTATTAAAAAATCTTTGATTAATATATACATTTTTTCATGTCACTTAGATGTGGGATGCATCCCATCTTCTAGATCTCAAGCCCCAAGAACATCTATCATGTTTATAAAGAAAATGTTTTTTTGTTCACAAAATTCTTTTATAGCGTTGTTATAGGTTGTAGTGTTTTTCATGTCTTGCGACATTTCTGGTGCATATGGGATTGGAATGGTTTTATTTTCATCGCAAATGATAGGTCAGACAAATATTATTTTATCTGTAAACTGTTTTGCCATTTGGTATAGGATTGAAATGTTTTTCTGGAACATATCAAGCGATACAAGATTTTCATTATTGTTTAAAATAGTGCAATCATTTGAGCCGATAGCAAATATGATTACATTTGGTTGCCTCGCCTCGCATTCTACCTCAAACCTTTTTAATAGTCATGAACTAGTATCTCAGTCGATACCTAAATTATAAACCATGCCATAATCAGCATCATTTTTTAAATGCAAATTCCATATATGATTGTTTAAACAATTAACTCGTCATCAATTTTCGATATCCCATGCTCACATACTGATACTATCTCATCGTACTCAAATTATTGTTTCCATGATAAAAAACATAATATAAATCAGATCGAAGAATTATTTCTGTATCCAAGACACTGTAGCTGTATCTGCAGATTGACGACCAAATAAATCTTTGAAATAAAAAGTTCGATTACCGTTTGTTTCAAAAAAATGCGAATAACTTGCTATACCTGTAAGCATTTTTCAAGTAAGGTATGCTATTACTTTTTTATTGGTTATTCATGTTGTCGAATATGTAATTTCTCATTTTGCAAACGTTAGATTTATTTGCCCCTGATCAGTGCAATATTGATCTGTCATTAGACATTGTAAATATTTATCAGCTCATTGAAGCATGAGAAATATAATTGCCCTTATTTCTGCCTGTTTATCAAAGATAGCATAAGCAATATTTGGCATTAACCCTATTGCCTTTAGTGCATCTATATGTTTCTTATAATAAGGACTTCCTCAATTATATCTTGATAGCCAAAGGAATCTTGAAAGGATAGTCGCAAATTGTGCCTTAGTAACGATTTTCTTAGGATAGAAAGACTGCATGGGTTTACCCTCAGTGTCTAGCCCCATCAATCCCATCTCACAAGCTTGAATAATGTATCATTTAAGCTCTTGGCTCTGTCAATCAATATCATCAAAATCACATCCAATGACTTTATAACGTTCACCGTTAGAGTAAATTCCCAATTTATTTGAAGGCGATCATAAAAATGTATTACACAATAACGTATGATTATCTCAATTTATTGAAACTGCGTCTCCCCACATTACGGTATTATTGCAACCTGTTATTTGATATTTGAGCATTGTGGTTGTCCGATTTACCAACATCTTGGCGGCATGGGATCTTATTAAACTACCAGTAAGCATTGCCTCGTCTATTGCAGGTTTTGTAGTGACCCCTAAATTATAGGCATATTTGTATGCAG
>CAJAPL010000172.1 GCA_903943625.1 uncultured bacterium | reverse complement strand
AGCTCTTGGAATGATAAAAGAAATTATAACAGACCTAGAGGCTGGTCAAGAATTTGATGCAAAGATCACAAGAGTAGAAGACTATTGATTGTTTGTCCAGCTACCTAAAAATAAAATGTGACTATGTCATATATCAAACCTATGACAAAGATACGAAACTCCATTAACAAACTCTTTCAAAATCTGACAGATAATCAGAGTGAAAATTAAATGAATCGATCATGATGGTAAGGTAGCAGTTGTTAAAATATAATTAAAAAACATTCGATACAATATAGATAACCCACAGAGATGTGGGTTTTTCTTTAAATTTAAAAATATTCATCTATCTGTTGATGGCAGTCAACAACAGTTTATAACTAATAATGCTTGATGTTGACATATTTATAATTATATACAGAGTATAATAATAAATAAAACAAACAAAAAAACTGGAGGTATATTATGGAATCAAAAAAAATGAAAAATTATGTTGATTTGATTGCTTATGGATTCAAAAGAATGGAAGAGGGTCACTATGTCCACTCACCAATTTACTCATTTATGGCAGAGTCAATTGTAACGCCCATGGGAACTAAAATTAAAACAAATGGTATCCACGTGAGTCGGCTGATAAAAAATGGGGGCAGATATTTTGAGATCAATTACAATAAAAGAAGGCACTTACTTCTACCGGCATATACGGTTAGATCAATCGAAGCTGCTGTAATATGGATGGAAAAAAATAACTGTCTTCCAAACATCAAAGCATTTAAAACAGTTATCATTAAAGCTCAATTTCTCAAAGTTTAAACCAAAAAATATTGTGTTTCGAAAAATTAAAAGGCCGTATTTTCATGCGGTCTTTTAAGCTAATAAAAAAGATTATTATTTGCAGTTACATTCATGGTCTTTTCATTTCTTTTCACCACAGCAATCATCTCATTTACCACCACAACATCATTCATCGCTATGTCAGTGATCATGATGTCAGTCTATATTAGCTTTTTTCATGTATTCCAATGAATCAAAAAATCATCATATCATAGCTCCCAAAACATGATCATCTTCTATCTCTTGTCATCACATTTTTTTAATTTCTCATTTTAATCTTACATATTCATCCCATACTTCCTTACTTACTTCGATACTGTGTTTAGTCATTTAAACTATTTAAACTATAAAAATTTCTATCTAGTCATTCCGGTATTATTGTGAAACTGCAACCGGAATCTTAAATATATAGTAGATTCCCTCTTCCAAAACTTAATCCGGGAATGACAGTATAAGAGAGATTTCTCAGCTCACTTCATTCGTTCGAAATGACAGTAGTTTACTTAAAGCTCTTTGCAAACCTCAAGTCTCCATTTGTAAAATATCTGATATCCTTGATTCCATATCTCATTGCGGCTAATCTGTTTATTCATGGTCAGAATGCGAAGCCACTATATTCTTCAGGGTCTACACCAGCTATTTTCAATACATTTGGATGTACCATCCCAGCTCATAACAATTCAATCCACTTTGACAAAGATTTTTCTCAAGTCTTTCTATCTACCAATTCATATCTAGCATCTATCTCAAAACCAGGCTCTACAAAAGGGAAAAATCCTGGTCTCATCCTGATCTCTACTTTTCTTTTTAACATTACTGACAAAAACTTTTCCATTACATCTTTGAAGTTTGCTATACTTACTCACTTATCTATATACATTCCCTCAAATTGAAAAAACATAGTATCGTGGTTGGCATCCATTTCATCAAACCTGTAACATCTTCAAGGAATAATAACTTTCAATGGTACTCAGTATTTTTTTATCATATAATTTTGTAATGCCGAAGTATGAGTCCTCAATACCAAAAACTCTCCACTATTATCTTTTTCGTTCAAATATATTGTGTCGTGCATTTCTGTCGCAGGATGAGTAAGTGGTATATTTACTGATTCAAAATTTTGAAATTTTGTAGCTACTTCATTTCCACTTTCTACCATAAATCACATTGTCCTAGCAGCTTCTTCCAAGTCTCTTCTTACTCTAGTGATTAGATTGAAACTTCATTGTTCAATCTTTTTTCCTTCCAGTGAAATATCTACAATGTCCTCACGTAGCTTTTCATTGATGCTATCTATGCTAAGTCATTGTTCTTTGATTTCATAAGCATCTGTCATAATCGTCTTTGCATCCGATAATACTTTACCATATTCTTTTTTCTCTTCTATAGATAGAGTAGTCATCTTTTTAAACTCTTCATTTAGTAGTCATTTCTTTCCCAAATATTTATCAAAAAAATTTTCTAATCCTTTCAAATCTTTTATTAGAGCCAGTTCCTCCAAGATTTTATCAGTTTCCAACATCGTTTTCATCAATAATATAAAACATCAGTTTGGTCAATTTAAGGATAAAACTCCAATTTTCAACAATTTTTAACGATTTACAGCGATTATTATATTTTTGTCAATCTTAATAAGTAAATTGAGACAATTTATTTTGCAATATATATGTTCGAGCTTATAATAAAAAGGTCAAATTTACCATCTTATTTAATTATGGATAAAAGAGAGCATCAGCTTCTTATCGACGTAAAAGACCTCACTTGGTGATATGAAGATTCACCATATCTTTTATTTGATAAATTTAATTTTGCTTTATATTCTGGAGATTTCACTATCATTATGTGAAAGTCTGGTTGTGGGAAATCTGCTCTAGTCAAGCTTTTGCTATGAGAAAAAAGACCGCCAGCAAGATCGATTTATCACAAGAGAGAAGACCTATCCAGGTATTCTGATGAAGAAATCCAATATTTTAGAAGAAAAATCTGAATAATCTTCCAAGATTACAAATTGATAACTTCATTAAATGTAAAAGACAATATAACATATCCGCTCAGGATTTATAATTTATGAGATATGGTTATAGAAGATAAATTTAAAACAATCATAGACGAGCTCAAAATTGATTATTTGATCAATCATCCAGTAAAATATTTAAGTTGATGAGAAAAACAAAAAGTATGTATGGCTAGAGCGCTTATTCACGATCCAGAGTTTATCATAGCAGACGAACCCACATGAAATCTTGACCGAGAATACACTCAACAGATATGAGATATGTTAATCAATATAAATAGGGTATGAAATACAGTATTGCTTATTACCCACGATGTTCACTTGCTAAATTACATCAAAAGCAAGTACCAAGTGAATATTTTTCAGATGTGCTAGGATGTTTTAAATTCTATAATCTTGCAACTACTTATGAAAATCAAGCAGAATAATATCATTATCAAAAAGGTGGTAGAAGAAATACAGACATTGGACATCGCTTGATACCTTATCCAAGAGGTTAAAGATTTTCTAAAATATCTAAATTATTACAAAATCAAAAACGTATTACAAAATATTGAATCATTCCGCGATTATTTACATTTCATAGATCATCACAATACAACACAGATACACCAGTTGGAATACGATCAATCCAAAGATATTATAAAATCTGATCATGATCTTTTTTATTATGTATCACAAAAGTGATTAAAAAAAATCTGAGAAGATAAACTTCATCAAAAATTACGAGAAAACGATTATAATATTTCTTACATCATGCAATGAGTAAAATGATTATTACTTTTGACTGTCGATGAATTTTGTAACGCTTCACCCACAAGGATGTGCATAAACAAAATGCTTTGGAAAAAAGAAGTAGAAACTCTTAAATAAAAAAAAATTATATTAAAGGAAAAATCCGCTTCAAACAAGCGGATTTTTCTTTAATAAAAATGGTTTTCAGTCAGGTCCCACATCATCAATCCATCCTGGCTTGAAAATTGATATGAGGCCAGCTACAATGGACGCTATTAGCGCAACGATAACCATGCATATAATGCCGATAGTCCCGATAACAACATCAAATACAAATCTGATTGGTTTGAAGAACGCAGACTTCCATACCCAGTTCGCTAAACTGTGGAGGGATCCTGTCACCCAAAGGATAAGCGCTATGCCTATCACTATTCCCAAGGCGCCAGATAATACCTTACCGAGGATGTGGCCATCGGCGTGGTAAGTAAAGAAAGCTCCTCCCCAATAAGCGCCAGCACATAAACATGCGAGTGTTACATAGGTGGAATCTCTGTCGATATCAGATATCGCGTAGATAAATGATATGCTGAGGGCTCCTAATATTACCCAGTTCCACATAGTCAATGGCATGGTTTTTTCAGGGAAAAACTTAATCACCACAAACACAGATATTAAAGCAATAGCATAGTGGAAAATCCTAGCTTTCTCTCCCCATATCCATCCGGCGACTTTATTCAATCTCCCATCAATCCAAAGCTCTTGTGCTATGAGCATAATAGCTGCGAGTGT
>CAJAPL010000171.1 GCA_903943625.1 uncultured bacterium | reverse complement strand
CAGCAATCGAGAATTTATGGACTAACTACGCCTAATCTTGACCAAAAAAGCATTGAGAGCCAGATTGATGATTATGCTAATAGTAAATTTAATGTGAAATTTTGTGATAATACAGAATGAAAATATCCCAAATTGTGTAAAACTATGCAAACATATACAAAGGCCTCTGAGAGACTACTAAAGGATCTTGATATCTTAGACTACGATAATCTTTATGAGGAAGCCTATAAACATAAAAATTATTACGATGAATGTCAAACTGGGTACTGAAATTATAACTTTAATGTTTTGTCTTGTTGATTGTTTGGTTATGGATTCAGTATGAATCATATGTATTTGAATCTCGTTTATAACGAGTTTTTGCACTATGCACTATTTGTTAAATATTATAATCATGTCATTTTAAATAATCCAAATCTTGCTCCCGCAAAAGAAAAAAAAGACTATACAATGGCGGTAGATTACCTCAAAAACAATGCCTATGAATTTAATAGAGAGGTAAACGCTAGCCAGAGAGCTATTTCTCTGGGAATTAAAATGTTGCGTGAGATTGATGTAACATTCCCTTTGCATGTGGGATTTATGATGTATCAGGAAGATTTGCTGTATCTTAGAGATAAGAGTTTATACAAAATAGTGACTCCGTTTTATACTTTATATGGTAAACTCAGAAATGTTCAGACAAAAGATAAATAAATCCCTGATTCTGATTATTATTTTATGAGTTTTGTGACTTGGTGTTTTTGGTATACAAGCTGGATCATTGTGAGATTTTTTATCTGAGACTAGTGCCAAAATCACTGATGATAACTATGTCCATACGATCTGATGAAAGGCTATTATAACAGATCTTTATTATAAATCTTTGGAAGTGGCAAGAGCAAATGAAGTGTCATCTATAAACAATGCGATAAAGTGAAGCGTGGATTATATGAAACAGAAAAATTCCAGTTGTAACTTGAATAAAACAGATATGTTAAATATTTTATATAATTCAAATGATAGTTTTAGAAGGTCGTTTAAACAAAACATTACAAACACGTATAAAAATAAGCCCACGTACCCTTCAGATGAAGACTATTTAAGATCTTGTTATATCTTTATGTGATGTTTTTATAAAATAACCAATTATAAAGATAGTCCCTATATACGTCAGACTTGTGCTACCAAGGCTAATGATATTTATTCTCAGATATATATAAACCATAATAGTATAAGTACTTTTGATCAAATTAATTTCGCTGATGATATTTTTTGGAATGGGAAATTGGATGATGCTGACTATGATTTGCTTTACGATATAGATGTTATAGGAAAGATTTTATTCGAATCGTCCAAGACGCCACCACAGGTTTTGTACTACCAATTCCCTGATGTAAATAGCTTATGAGGTGATGAAAATCCAGATATCCCATATGACTGAACTATTGATTGGTTTTCTCCATATGACCCATGAGATTTTCCAAGTGGAGGATCCTGAAATAATAATTGAAATAACTCCAATCCTAGCTCTGGATCAAATACCAATACAAATAATAATAACAATGGTAACTGAAATACTAAAAACAATCCTTTATTAGAGGAATGAACATTGGATGAAGAAGTTCAAAAGTTTTTGGAATCCAACTCATCAAATACTTATCTTCAAAATCAAGATGATGATAGTAATGTTTTGAATTGAAACGTCTGTGTTACTTGACTGGATTTGCAATGATCATCTGGTGCCATTAGTGCGAATTCTTGAGAAATCATAAGACAATATTTGAGTGGATTGATAAAAGAAATAAATGAGAATAAAAATAAAGATCAATGAAATGACCCTATTACTGTATGATGAGAAAGCTTCGTTTCATGAACTATAGTGAATCTTACTTGAGATAAACAAGAAATAATAAACAAGATTGATAGCCAAGTAGAGATGCTGGCTAATATAGATGATCAGGCTTCACAACAAGCTATTCAATGATGTATAGATAAATGTGATTGACTACCTATTGCAGATAAGGCTGTGTGTATAGTGAAATGTACTTGTTCTGAATTTTCTAGTCCTGCTTATAACGATATACTAAAAGCAGGAGCGTTTAAGATAAAATTTTGTATGGTGCCCGTACAAAACAAATGATTTTCTAAGAATGGGAAAACTGTTTATAGCATAGAAGAGATTTATAATGAGGTTTCATCTATACTTATTAGTTTAAGAGACTCTGGCGAACTACTAGTGAGTAAAAAGACCAAAGAGTTTTTGGAAAGTTCAACAACAAAAAATAAATTTGGTAAGATATTTTCTTTCAGCATAAGCTCTTCGTTTAAGTCATTGTTTGGCAATAGCGATAGTAAAACTGACAAGAGGGAAGAGGAGAACTTTAACGAGGGGATTCAAAAATCTATTTTGTCTTACTGAAAGAGTTTAGATGACGCTAGTGAAAGAAATAAGTATGGATTGAGTTATGACCAATTATATGAAGTATCACAAAATGAAATAATTGTATCAAGTGCTTTTGGGCAAAATAAATGATTGTCTGATATTGTAGATCCAGGAAAATTATTACAAGAAGATAGGCTTATCAAGCTAAACTCTATTGTTTTTGCATTTTTAAAAACACACCTTACGTTTTGGGAAGGCGTCCAGCTGATGATGAAAGAAATAGATCAGACCGCTCAAGCTTTGGGGAAGAAAGATAAGTAGAAATATAAACTTTTTATGGCCTAGTTTAATGTGCGTTATTAACGTATCATTTTTTGTTTTTAGATCGAATGTATCAGATAAATTTTCCTAATGGAACAAATTTATATGGAAATTTTATTTTGGGCTGAGAAAAAAGTATAACTGAGGCATATTTCTTTTTACATATGATATCTTTTGAGGTGCATCCATCAATGTCTCAAGATAAAATAATTTTCTCGTGCTTTATACACTCCTTTAATAGCGGTTTGTGACATATATCTATATTTTTTATAAAAATAATACGATCATCTATATCATCAAGTTTTTTAATGGCCGCTAAACATAATTTTTGATCATCATTGTGGATTACAATTACTTTTTTGTTTTTGTTCTTTACGATTTCTTTTAGGTTATGTATTACTACTATATCTTTTGATATCTTTTTTGTTTCAGTATAAAACTGTTCCTTGGCCTGTGGATAGCCTGTAAACATAAGTATTTTAGATCACTGGAGAGCTAGGTTTCATATAAGTACCATAGAATAATAAGATCATCCTTCTTTGCATTTATAATGAATCAAGGCAGGCACATTATCTTGTGTAAAGTGATGTTTCTTGTCTCATGTTTTTAGAATATTTATTTTTGCAGTCATACGATATTCTTTTTATAAAAACAAATTTGGTTTAATTGCTTTTTACTCTGTAGTGATTGTAATGTGTTCGTATGGGATAGAAATTCAGTATTTTTTGAATATTGTCTGTATCTTTGTCCTAAGTTCTGATCAGATTACAAAGTTTCATTTTCATCACTTTGGGTTAAAAAAGAAGAATCATTTAAAATTTATTCAGCGAGAATCAAAGGATTTTATAAATACTGTTGTGTACTCTTTGTGTAAAACTTTTTCTTCTAGGTTTATTGTATCGGTTAATAATGTTTTTATCTGATTAATTTCTACATGACGAGGTAAAATGAAATCTATTTCTCATCTTATGAGTGGCTCTGCCTTAAGTGTTTTGATTGGTGTCGCTGCTAATATCATGTTGGGGACAATAACCCTTCTTTTATCTAGGGTTTTGACCACTGTGTATCTGATATTGATCTCATCTATTGTTCAGCTTATGTTCAATGATCATGTCATCTGTACATAATCTCATAATCTTACTTTTTTGTTTGTAAGTATCATTATTCATGAGACCATGTTTCAAATGGTTGTCTCCATTGCGAATCATATACCAAGTGAAATTCATCACATAAGTATTGCTACATCAAATCATATTACTCCAAATATAATCAATACATTGAATATCATCAATAATACAAATATCATACTTCCAATCAGATTTGATATTTTTTTTGTGTATTTTTCATCTGATTGGGTAGAGTTTTGTTCTATTCTTGCCTTTACTCTTTGGGTAAATCGTTTTATAAAAATCCAGATTCATATAAAAATTATTCAAGCAAGAAAAAGTTTTCAGATTATTTTTAATCAGTTTTGTGATATATAATTGTAAATAGCTTGTAATAATTCTTGTTGCATTATTATTATTGATTTAAATTATTCAAAGTGACTGCTTTGTCATCTGGTTTATCAAAATTCACAGTAACTGTGTTGTATGGCATGTTTATGTTGTTCTTTTTAAATTCTGCATTTATCTTTTCATTGACTGCTCATATTGCGTAATCTGTTAATAGTCAGCACTTAGGGTCAAAACAGAACAATCAATTTAGGTCTATAGAACTAGCCCCAAAGGTTGTAACAAAAACCTTTGTATTTTCTTTTTCTTTTACAAATTCAAAACTGTTTATAGTCTCAGTTACGCATTGTATTGCCTGTGCTATATCTGTGTTATAGTGCACGGATAATGGGACTGACAATTTCACCAAATCCTCTGAACTAAATGTTTTGATGGGGACTGATATAAGTGTCATATTGGGTATGACAACCTCTCTAAGGTCAAGTGTCCTTATGATTGTATATCTGATTGTGATTTCTTCTATTCTTCCAAAATATACTTGATCTGCATTGATTTCCACGATGTCTCACAATTTAACTTCTTTTGTATAAAGCACCATTATCCCCGCTATCATATTTCATAAGATTTCTTTGAATGCAAGTCATACACCAAATGATACTCATCATAAAATCAATCCAACATTAAATCACATAATCTCAAATCATATAAACAGAGAAAAAATAACCATTACATAAAAGACTATGTTTCATATTAATGATGCTATTTTATCTATGTGTTTACTATCTGCTATGGTATTGTTTTTTAAGATATTCCTTTTTACTATTCAGGCGACTATTTTGGATATCAAAAGCATTATGATGATTACTATCACTCATCATAGGATTTTGAGTATATATCATCGGACCTCACTTCATTGTAGTCCAAATAATCCTGAGGATATTGCATCTGCTGTCCCATTATCTCCGTTCATTTATTTTTGTATTTTATAAAACATATTAGATTATAGCTTGAAAGCCAAAAAAATCCAAAATAATGTTTTATTATCTCCCTCGGGTATAGACATTATATGCTATATGTTATATAATATGCGTTTTGCTGTTGTTTTTGGTCGGTTTTTTTTTATTTTTTAGTTGGTTTTTTATTTTTTTGAGTTATCTCAAATGGAACAGAAGATAGATTATTTTACAAGAAAGATGAATGAGAATATTTACCAACCTAGAAAGTCATTAAACCCGCACAAGAAGTGAGTGCCTTATTCTATTTTTTTAATAGTTATTATAACTATAATAGTCTTGATGCTGATATTTTTTCAAAAATATGATGATATAAGACAATTTTTTGGAGGGACAACAACGTGAAGTCTAAGTGATATTTTGGTTAGTGATTATAAAATTGGTCAGGTTGTAAATCTTTCTTGAACTATGTTTTCTGATTGAAACTTGGTTTCTTACACACATACTATTCATACTTTCGATTGAGACGTATTATGATTAAAAAGTAGGAACTTGAATTTAGCTGATTATCAGTGAAATGTTTGGGTAAAGTGAACGATTGAGAAACTTGTTGGGGATGTTTTTGTGGTGGAGGTTAGCAATATTAGTTGAGAAGTAGTTTCGCAAAACACATGAAGTATGTCTACTGGAAAATATCTGTCTGAAGCTTGAATATTTCTTGATACAAATTTTTTTGATAGTTATTCTCTGGAAAGTAAGTCTGACTCAAAGATAGTGGTTAAAAATTTAGAGACTAACCAACCTATTACAATATCTTATTTTAAATGTAATTCATATAATCCTGATCAGAACTGCCGTGTATTAAATGAAACATTTTCACAAACTTCTGAAAAAGATTTTACTACATCCAATTGAGTCGGTTTCTATAAGCTTCAACTTACAAATTCTTGGTATTTTGCCAATGATAATTTATTCTGATATTTTATAAATGATGCCCCAGAGGCAGATATTATGAAACTCGCCGATTACATTATATTGCCAAATAAATCTTATGTAAACGATAATATAATGCCAAACATCTCAAATATCTGTGCTAAATGATCTATCAGACTTGAAAAATCAAGTTCGTTTGAAATAAAATTAGATAATAATAATCTGATTGCCCTTGTTAAATGAACTTATCAAACATGAGCAGTTTCTTGTGCGATTACTATAGATCCATTGTCTTCGTTCAAGGCAGTGTTGCAAGACGTGACTTTGGACCAAGCTCAGAGCGTTGTGAATAATCAATGAACCATTTTGAAGCGAGATCCCAAAGTTAAGCAATTTGCTGTGAATTTATCCAAAACGATGGAATTTACATCTAGCACTAGATGATATAAAATAATATTCCCTTCTAGAAATATTTCTTTTGCTTCGGCTAATGTTGAGCAAGATTTTTGACAATTATGAGTAAGTTGTTTTACACAAATGAATGTTATTAGTTATCCAAATAAGGAGAACCTACAGACAAATCCTGCTATTAAAATTTATGAATGTAATATAAAAAAGTGATTCCAAGAATCTGATCAGATAATCCTGAAAAAAGTTTGAGATAGAAATTTTGTGGTAGAAATTATTGATCCTGCGTGGATAGAATTTGTAAATAATCTTGTTATACAGTAAACTTAGATAAACATTGATAAACTTAGATAAAAATATTTTACGTTATTGCGTTTTTACATTTTTACGTTTTTTATGCAGCTTTTTGTGTGTGAATTTCAAATAAAAAAAAATCAAATAATACTTGAGGATTCTAATGTTTTGTATCAGCTTAGGAAGGTTTTGAGAAGCAAAATCGGAGATGGTTTTTTTATCCAAAAAAATTGATATGCGGATTGTAGATATGAAATAAACATTCATAACCGAGATGAAAAAGGACTAATCTGAGATATTGTGAATATAATATATAATCAACTCTGAAGCAATACTTATTGAATGATTGTTTGTATGCCAAATAAATGGGATAAGGTAGAAATAATAGTCCAGAAGCTTACAGAGATTGGTATAAATCACATTGTTTTTCGGCCATCCGAAAGGTCTATTATAAAGGAATCAAACCAAAGTAAGATTGAAAGATGTGAAAAAATTTCAAAAGAAGCTCTAGAACAATCTTGGGGACGGTGCCTGCCCAAGATTGAATTTTCAAATGATTTTAAAACCTTGCTTGAAAATTCTAGATTGATTGTGTTTGATAAACATATTGATCAAGACTGATCGTGGTTGCTTAAAGATGATCAAAATTGATCAAAAATTTATTGACTAGTATGACCAGAATGATGATTGACAGATAATGATTATAAAATGTTTTGAAATAATTTTGGAATTAAATCTTTATGAGAAAATATTCTAAGAACAGAAACCGCTGCTATAATAGGTGGGCGGGAGATTAAGAATTTGGGATTATAAATTAGAAATTGAAAATCGTTTTGTTATTGTTAGTATTATTTTGTTTAAAATATAACTCTCTATATGAAAGAATTAATAAAAAAAATAATAGCTTACGATAGGATATATGATACTATTAAAACTAGTTTTGTATATCAAGCTTGGAAAAGATTCATGGCCCATATTGCAAATTTAATTTATTGATATCCATCAAGGGATTTTTTTATTATTTGAGTGACCTGAACAAATTGAAAGACAACAGTTGTAAACCTTATTCATAAGATGTTAAGTGAGAGAGTCTCATCTACTGTTATGGTGAGTACTGCAGCTATAAAAATATGAGATAAAGAGATAGTAAACGAAAAAAAGATGACATCTCTTGATGTTTTTGATTTACAATCTATCTTGGCAACCGCCAGATCTCAGTGATGTAAAATAGCAGTATTGGAAGTCTCATCTCATGGTATAGATCAGTATAGATTTGAGTGAGTTGATTTTGATTTTGCTATGTTAACAAACATAACACATGATCATCTAGATTACCATGGGAATATGGATAATTATATAAATGCTAAAAAGAAACTTTTTAAGTATGTTTTAAGAAACAAGAAACCAAATAAGTATGCAGTATTCCCAGCTGATGATAGAATAGGAAGAGAACGATTGGAAGATATGGCTTTTGATAAAAAAATAACTTTTGGGATTAAAAATTCTGCCATCCTTAGAGCGGAAAATATAATTGAAAAAATAGATAACACTGAATTTGATATATTATATCTATGAAAAAGTTATCACATGGTTACATATTTGCCTGGAACTTATAATGTTTATAATATTTTGTCTGCGCTTAGTGTAGCAGTACAGATATGATTAGATATAGAGCAAGCGATTTCATCTTTACAATGATTTAGATGAGTGTCTGGTAGAATGGAGCGTGTCGAGAAAGATTGAATAAATTATTTTGTTGATTTTGCACATTCTCCTGATGCTTTAGAAAAAACGTTAACATTTCTCCAAGATATAAAAAAAGATGGGAAATTGATTGTTGTCTGGTGAGCACCTGGCAATAGAGATAAATTGAAAAGGCCAGATATGTGAACTATAGTCTACAATTATGCTGATGTTATGATAGCTACAGATGATGATCCTGATACAGAAAACAGAGTAAAGATTATTGATCAGCTAACTGAAAAAATAAGAGATCAAGACTGAACAATCAAACAAGTTCTTATAGTGCCTGAAAGATACTTGGCTATAAAGCTCGCTACAGATATAGCTAGACCATGAGATATAGTTATGTTTGCTGGTAAGTGACATGAAACGGTCCAACTTACAAATTTTTGAAAAAGAAAATGGAATGATAAGGATGTTCTATTGGATATTATAAAATAAATTTAATATATAAGCCTATAAATATTTAGTTCTTAGCTTTTATAATAATGGCATGGCATAGCGTGTGTTTTTTTGTATTACAATTTGACGAACTTATACTGCGCGTATTTTGGGTAATATATTAACATTAACTATAAAAAAACTAAACTATATATCTTTTATGCCAAAACGTAAGATGTCTTTGGGCTTTGACTTGATTTTTTTGACAAAAAACAGCTTTTAAACTATAATTGTTATGCATTTTATATCTTGAATAATTTATGGCTATAGAAGCAAAACAATGTGAAAATATGCTCGCCAATCAATTGGTGCCTGATTTTTCTCAACAATATAATTTGTCAAAACTTACTACTTTGGCCTGGGCTCAAAACAAAACAGAATGTTTCGCAAAAATGTGATGATTGTCGAATATAAAAAATTTTGTGTCAAAAACTCAAAAAGATTATAAAAATGGCGATTTAACTATGAATACTGTAAAGGACGAGTTTTCTGACAATGTGACTCAGACTGTTGTCCAAACTGATGGTAATGCATGATGAATGTTTTGATATTCTTGGAATCAAATATGAAACTATGTCTCTACTGGCCTTTTAATCCTAATATTTATTTATCTTGGTTGGAAGGTTATAAAGTATGGTTTAAGATATACGTATTCTTTTATGAATCAGAGTAGGTTTGTTTATATGAAAATTATGCTTCCAAGATGAGATGATAAGCTCGATCGTGAGCAGGATAAAGAACTAGCAAAAGACATGAAAGAGAAAGTCTGACGTATGTCGCAGGTTTATATGAATTTTCATAAGATTACAGAGTTAAGCACTTGGGATTCTATTATGTATAAAATATTTGCAAAGCAAAAGATAGTGATGATGTATCATTATGAGTGATGATTGTTAAATTTTATAGTCGGCACTTTACCAGAATATGTAAAAATAATAGAGTGATCTATATCGTCTCAATTCTCCAATTGTTCTATAGAGGAGATGAAAAAGCCGAAGTTTTTCTGAAAGAAATATAGTGATATAACGGTACTGGAACCTAAAGAAAATCCTATATATACAATCAAGATGTTTAAATTGATGCCGGATGACCCAATTAATAATCTTATAGATGCTATGAGTAAAGTCCAAAGCACGGATACAGTTACTCTACTGATGCCCATAAAACCTGAATGATCTTGGTTTAATGAGAAAATGAAAAAGGCTGCAGATAGACTCTATAAAAATCTTGATATAAAAGATACCCCTTGGCGACATTATATATTGATGCCTTGGGAAATATTTGGGTTTCTTATATTTTGACCCTCACAAAAACTTTTGTCGTGATGAAAAGATGAAGCAGATAAGGTCACTATGGTACGTATGGTTAAAGCAAAGGAAGACGCTATGAACGCAATATGAGAAGAAGCGGGGTTGCCTATTTTTAGGTCTGCATTGATTTTAATCACATCTTCTGACTCAAAAGAAAACCTGGAATCCAATATAGATAGTTTGATAAGTGCCTATAATATTTATTGAGATGAATACTCCAATCAACTTAATGAAGCAGGTACAAAACATGATGTATTTTGATTTATTTTTAAACCACTCTGGACTATAGCAGCAAAATTTTACCTTACGTGATTCTTTTGTAAATATTCTTATTTTTCTGTTAATCAGCTGAGCTCTCTTTTTCATTTCCCTGATGGCACATACAATCGTTCTCCAATAATTGAGTGGATGCAATATAAAGTGCTTGCTTGTCCTTCAAACTTACCAGTAATGACTGGAGATCCAGAAAATGGATATGTTATGGGATGAATTTTGGCGGAAAATTACAAATGAGGGAAATTATCTGACATCCTTGATATTGATTACAAAAATCATCGAGCTGTATGAAAATGAGTGTGAAAAGAGGAACTATTGAAGCCTATAGAAGAATTTAAAGAATCAGATTTGCAATGAAAAGAAATTATAGAAAAAGAAGGAAAGAAATTTGTAAAACTCTATAAAGAAAGAGATTATAAATGATATAAATTATTTAAAAACTGAGTGCTTTTGTGAGTTAATATTTATAGAAATACGTTAACTCCTGTTTATATGAAAAGAGAAGATAGGACAAGACATTATTACTGTATATGAAAATCTGGTACTTGAAAATCAGTATTTTTACAGACTTTAGCTAGACAAGATGTTTGGAATGGCGACGGTTTATGTTTGATAGATCCTCACTGAGATTTAGCGGAAGATGTCCTTGCCTATATCCCCAAAGAGAGAGCAAAAGACATTGTTTATTTTGATGCTTGAAATGAAGATAGACCTATGTGATTAAATCTTTATGAGATAAATAATCTAGACGAGGCTGATAGAGTAGTAAATGACGCAACTGAAATATTTATTAAGATGTTTGGCCCTGAAATATTTTGACCGAGATTACAAGAATACTTTAAATATGGAAGCCTTACGTTATTGGAAGATTTTGAAGATAGACCGACTCTGCTGGATGTCGTGAGATTATTTACAGATGAGGGATATAGAGAATATAAAGTAAAAAAAGTAACAAACCCTACCGTAAAGAATCGACGAGAAAAAACATTTAACGCTATGTGAGATAGAGAGAAGCAAGAGATTATCCCTTATTTTTCTGCGAAATTTGTATCTTTTAATACAAATAGACTTATCAGAAATATTATATGACAAACCAAGTCAGCGTTTAAGTTTGAAGATATAATGGACAATAGGAAAATATTGATTATCAACTTGAGTAAGGGTAGGGTCTGAGAATCCAATGCTCAGCTTCTTGGTATGATTATAGTTTCCAAAATATATACAGCCGCTATGGCAAGAGCTAGAATGGAAGAAAAAGACAGAAAGGATTTTTATCTATATGTGGATGAGTTTCAGAATTTTGTTTCTTGAACTTTTGCTGATATCTTGTCTGAAGCTAGAAAATATAGATTATGTCTTATAATGGCCCACCAATATATTGCACAATTAGATCCACCAAAGTGATTGTGAGATGTTGGAGGCTGAAAAAATGATGTAAAAGCTGCGGTTTTTGGTAACGTGGGGACTATGCAATCATTTAAAGTCTGAGCTCCGGATGCTGAATTTCTTGAAAAGGAATATGCCCCTGTGCTTTCGTGACAAGATATAGTTGGGATAGCAAATTATAAGGCTTATGTAAAACTCAATATAGATAACGCTACGACTCGTGTCTTTAGTATGAATATGATATATTCTAAAGATTATCAAAATAAGAAAATAGTTCCTATTCTTAAAGAATATTCTGCGAAAAAATATTGAAGGAAAAGAGAATTTGTAGATGCTGAAATACAAGCAAGACTAGGTATGTGAGTTGATGAAAATAAGTTGCCTGAAAGTAGTGATAACAATAATCCACCAAATAATATCAACCCAGATAAGACCGCTCAAGCATAATATATGTATTTAAGTTTCTATTGAAATGTCTAAATATTTAAATATATTTATGGTTAGTTTACGGTTACCCTTTGTGATTTATTTTGTAAAAAATAGAAATGCTATTTGATTTTCAGGCGTTTGTAGCAGAACTTAGAGAAAAAGAAGATAAGAAGCAGATAATAGAAAAATATGAAAAATTATTTTGAGAAATAGAATGATCAATACAAGATCAGGCCTGGTATACTGAGTATCTTTCTTTGTTCCCTGTTTTGGATTATATTACTCCAGAAGAACTTAAGGATGATTTCGATCGAGAATTGTTACAGAGACTTGTAGTAGGGTCTTTCTCTAGTGATTATGAAATAAAGGATGAAAAAAGTAAAGGATGAAAAGAGTTGTATATAGCTGTGAAGAGTTGAGATCAGAGTGTTGTAAAAACAGTTTCAGAGTTATGGTCTTTCCAGGTACTTAGATTATATGAGATATATGTAGAAGAACAGATGAACTTGCATGCGCTAAAGGCCGAGGATGAGAACGAAAAAAATGCTATTGACCAAGAGAGATCAATGAGAATAAATAGATGGAAGGCAGTTTTGGATACTATAGATAGAGAAGTGCTGTCAAAAGATGCGAAGAAAGAACAAGAAAATAAGCTATGAGATTTGATGTGAAAACTGTAATTAGTATATGGTCTTTAGCTGATAGTCTTTAGTTGTTGAATTATAATTAAAAAATATAGAAATCTCTCCTGAATGGGAGATTTTTTTATAAGCCAAGATATGTGTGAATAAGAAATTCTGGTATGGGTTGTTTAAGAAATGCCTCTAATCATATGGTTTTTTCTATGTTGTTTCATATGCTCTTTATGTAAAACGTACTTGTGGGTAGTGTTATTATATTTGGCAATCATACTAGTGGTTCTATTTTGACGCAGAAAGATATTGCCTGTTGGGTTTCTGTTGTGTTTCCAAATAAAAGGAAGCTGTTTAATCATAAAGAATCAATAGTATAAGCATTTAAGAGCGTATAACTTCATATTGATATGTTTGTGGCATAGGCGTTGAATGCAGCCAAGAAATCGTCTATTATGTTTGGATTGTTTGTTGATCCTGTTTTTACAAACACTCCATCTTGTAATATGTCCAATCATGACATTACAAATATTCATATTGTGAGTTCTCTATTGGGAGAAATATTTTCAAATTTAATGTTTGTTATTTGATCAGCCATATTTTTATAAATTGGAGGGTCGCTCAATTTTTGATAATTTGTTCCACTGTTTTTTTGTTTGAAAAGTGGTAGGACAAAAGACTCTCAAGTACTTAATAAAATAGGGTTGTTACATCAACTATCTTTTCGTGGGCTTTTAGAAAAATAACTTGAATTTCATGAGATACTGCCGTAGAAATTGCAGTTTTTACAGATAAAATTTCAAGATATGATATTATCTCATGTGCCTATTGTATTTTCAAATCATATTCAATTTTGCGCTATCTCTGCCAAAGACAGTTCAAGTCACGCTTTTGATAGATAATATGATTTATAATATCAATAAATTATGTTGTTATATTGCATCAAATCTTTTATATAATTTGTTGTTAGGATTCATATCAGAGAAGATGCTATCAATACAAAAATCACTAAAATGCTTATATTTCATCTATTATTTGTTATTGGATTGCTGAATGATTTCCTACTCATCAATATTTATTGAATTAAAGAACTGTTGGATTGGTATCTGTATTCTGTTGTATCGTTCTTTATTGTATGTCGGCGAATATGCCTTTGCTATCATGAAAAATCATGGTTTGTGGATGCATGATATGGGATTTATACATGGGGAGATATCATTTATATAATTTATAGATGAATCGTATGGTATGATCTTGAAAATAGTTCTGGAGATATACATGGTTTGTGGATTTGTAATATTAGAGACTTCTAAGTTTTTTATTAGTTGTATATAACACTCATATCATCATGTTAGAATATCTATGTTGGTTCATGGATCTATGCATGTTCATGTGGTATAAATTTCTATTTTTCAATCTTGTCAGCTTAGATACAATATATCTACAAATCAGCTTCTAGATGTAAGATATCATGTTGATATAGCATTGTATCTATCATAATCTATACTGTTTCTATCAGATAGATTTTGAACTATTTGAGACAAGAACAATGTTTCTTGTGTGACGTTTTTTTCTTGCTGTATTCTAAAAGATATTTCTGATATGAAAGTATATGTTTTCATCAAAATCACTGATAATATTCATATGATGATTACTACTATAAGTGTTTCTACGAGGGTAAATCACTTTGATCTATTCATATCTAATAATTTCCGATAAAACTTTCTAATATCACTTCTCATGTCTTTGCTCATTTCGAAAATAATACATGTGACTCAAGCTTAAGTATTTTATCTGTAGGTAGGACTTGTCAATTTTCTTGTACTCACGTAAATACTATATATCTTGCAAAAATCGTTTCTTCTCAATAGCTAGAATCATTATTGTATCGGGACATGTTGATTCAATTTATGTTTCATGAATGGTAGTAAATTCTATTGTTTTCAAAGGTATTTAAAGGTGTCCAGATAAGCTTTGGATATTCGGAAGCATTAAAAGATATTTGAATGTACTTTCATTGGATTCATGAAGCAAAAAATCAACTACAAAGCTTGGGGTCTGGATCATTTATATTATCATCAGTAAAAACACAGTTCCATGGAAGTTCTTTGGCTAAATTAGCATCTCTCGCGTTAAAAGCCATTTCTATTCATTCTTTGGACAAAAAAGTTGCTATGTTCCTAGTCTTGGTTTCGTCTAGTCTTTCTAGATTGTTTGTAACTAAGTAAAAAACTGCCATTATTCATATAGAAAATACAGCTATTACAATTATTATTTCTATGAGAGTAAACCCTTTTGATTTCATAAAAAGATAGTTGTTTATAAACTAAAAAATTTATAAGATTTGAGATCTAATATTCAAGATAAAATAGAACTTAGACCTTGTTACTTAACATAAAAACCTCGGCTGCCGAGACCATATAAATAAGCGCTTAAAAGCTTAAATAATCGATTATGGGCACATCTGTTCTTTGATTTTGCAATTTTGAGAAAGTAGGTATAAACAATATGTTTTTACTTTATTTACTATTATTTTAAAATCTAATCTAGATCATGTATGATTGGTTATATCTTTTATATCACATCATAATTTGTATGGTTTAATGTTTATGGATACCTGATTTTGCACTACTCAACTATCTATCTTGATATCAGAAATTTCAAGTAAATTTGTTTTTTTCTCTCATGTTTGATTTAATGATGATCAAATATATGCGTATGATATTCGATTCTTTCAAGAGAATAGTCCTAAATCTAGATTATCAAAACGATTTTGATTTATATAATTTGACTCTAGTGAATTGGTATAAAATAGGTTAAATGTTGATAAAAAATCTTCTTTGGTAGTCTTGTACCTTAATCTAAAGATATTCTCTGATCCTAAATACATAGTCATTCATAAAATTATGCTTATAATTACCAATACAACAAGCATTTCCAACAACGTAAATCAGAATTTTTTTGGAATTTTTATATTTTTTAGTTTCATACTCATTCCATGATTTTTAATATCAATCAAAATACGCCAAGTGCTATGACAACTACTATTACTCATATAAATACCAATATAACTGGTTCTATAACTTTTGCAAGACGATTGATGTTGTTGTCCAATTCTTCTTCATGCATTTTTAAAATATTTTCAAGGGAATTTTCCAAATTTGCTGTTTCTTCTCAAACTTTTATAAGAGCTGAAACGTTACTTGGTATAAGGTAGGTTTGGTATTTTATGGTATCGTAAACTGTCTCTCATTTTTGCAATCATACAAGTATTTGTTCTATCATATTTTGATAAACTGGTATATTCAATATATCTCTCAAAAGCTGGAATGTTTCTATGTAATTCATTCATGATTGGAGCATTATTTTGGTATATCTACATCGTTTTATAAGATAATAATATTTTGTTAACTTACCGAAAAGAGGTATTTTGAGTATCACAGAGAACCGTGTTTTCTTGCCCCTATCCGTAGATAAAAATATTAACAAAAGAGTCACTGCTGATATGAATATCCATATCATTGATTTTCGATTTTCTTTTGCTCAATCTGCTATATTTTTTAAAACAATCGTAATCGTTGGCAATTGAACGTTTTGGAAACTATTGGCTATTTCAAAAATTCATGGTAGAACAAAAGCAAATAGTGCTATGATGGCTACTATTGTTATGACTATTAATATTGTGGGATAGGTAAGTGCTATAATATACTTGTTTTTTATTTCATTCATGTAGGTATATTCATCCGCAAGGGCTTTAAGTATGGTTACTATATTTCATGATTTCTCTCAAGCTTTTACTATACTATAATCTCTTTCATCAAAATAATCTGGCAATCTAGTGAATGCATATGATAACTCTCTTCACTGTATTAGATGCGCATTTACGCTTCTTGCTATTTCTTTTACAGAATAGTTGTCAGAGCTTGTCTCTATTATATTCATAGACTCAGATAAGGCGACTCATCAGTTTATTAGGTAGGCTAGTTGTTTGAAAAATATAACTTTTTCTTTACTACCAAAACTTCACTTGTCTACTTGGCGTAAAAATCCAAGTATCCATCAGTCTATTCAGTGTCTTTTGTTTGCGCTTATCTGTGGTTCCATGATAATTTATAAATTTTATTATTTGTAATAAAATGCTTTTAGGTATATATCGACGTTTTGTTTCTGCTCATAGGCCATCAAGTCATAAGATATTTCGTCAATTTTATATAGAATACGTAAATCTTTTTGAGGATTTATTTTTCTCTCTATGTTGTGTATAAAAGATAATAATCAGTCTTTGTTCTGGAATGTTATGTTTAAATAAATTGTTACATAATATAAATTACTTTTGAATTCCGTGGGATCTCAAATCGAAATCTTGTTTATCCCTCAATTTTTTGATAATCAAGAAAAATCTTTTTTAGTTAGGTATTCATTTATGTTTTTCAATATCATTTTTTCATCTACGGACATCTTTTTGCTACTTAAACTATTTGCTTGTAGATAAGATACTACTTCTGAAAAATTACTTTTTACTTGTGGATCTAGTTGTTCACATCAAGCTTGGTCGTTTATACATGCTAGTATCTTTTCTTCTCAGTTCTCTATTTTTTGCGATAAATCTATATCTATTTGTAGCTGTTTTTGTTTGTCTGCAAAACTATCTGTTTCTGTTCTTATAGTCTGAAGAGCTTGTTTGGAATTTTGATAACTCTCCTGTTTTGGTAAAATATAATTGAATATTCAAACTATAATCAGAATTATTAGTATAATGGAATATAATCTATATCTGATTGATATTATTCTAATTTCTCATATTTGCATATCCTCCTGATCGTTTTTTTGAGTATCGATACTTCAGCTTTGTAGCAAATTATCTATAATGTCTTTATTTTCCATTGTTCTTGATTTTAGCATTTAAAACAAATTCAAAATACTTATCTGATATTTTATCATATGTTTTGATTTGCATATCCTCAATAAAGTCTAAATCTTCAAATCTATCTATTAGAGCCTTGAATTTTCATGTGGGAGAAGTGAAATATAGTAGTTTAAGATTGGAGACTCTTCATTTTAAACTAATTTCATTTAAATTTACTTTGAAATCTGATAAAATAATAGAATCGTTAGATCATGTTCACGATGGGTCTATTGATTTGAGGTCTTCCAATATTGATATTATTTTTGGAATATGTTCTGATCGTGGCATTGATTGAGATGACTTTTCTAGCTCTCTTATAAGATATAATTTGTTGTATCATGTGGATTGTTTATATTTTTCTAGGTCGCTATTTTGTTTATTTAATATTATCTGATTGTTTTTCACTTTTTGGTTGGTTACGTAAGTAGATACTTGAAAATATATATATCAAGCCAAAACTAATATAAAAACAACTGCTAAAAATTTAAATATATATTCTCGTCTAGAGCGAAATTGACCCATGAGTAGAAAGTAGAAAGTAAAAAGTCTAAAATACTTGTGCTTTTAAAGTATATACCCTTATTGATAATTTGCAAAAGCTTGATTTAGTTTATCAATATTAACTTTACATTGTCTATGTTATGTGACATAATATGCCAGTGTCTTTATTGAAATTATTCAACCTAGCATGCATTAAGGTCAGTTTTGTGTATATTGTTTTGTTTATTCTTGAAAGTGAGCGAGCTTTTTTTATAACAAGCTTTGCGACGCTAAAACGCTTCAATATTTTGACAAACTCGATTTTATTATTTTAGTGAATATATGAATCAGAAAGATTTGATAAAAGATATGCTTGATTATCGAAAGAAGTACGATGTTTTCAAAAAGTCTGTTGATCAAAGATCAGAAAAATTACAATCAATCACTTATGATTGACCTCCATTTGCTTCATGAACACCGCATTTTGGTCATGGGCTTGTTTCTGTGATGAAGGATCTGATATGAAGATATCGAACTATGAAATGATATAGGGTAGTGAGAGACCGATGACGAGATTGTCATGGATTGCCAGTTGAAAAGGCTGTTGAAAAAGATCTTTGAATTGATTGAAAAAAAGATATTGAGCAAAAACTTTGAGTTCAAAAATTTACTGAAGCTTGTAGAAGTTATGTAAGTAATGTAAATGATGAGCGAAAATGGTTTGTGGATAATGTTGGTAGGCGAGCAGACATGGATAACGCCTATTTCACCATGGACCTTGATTTTATGGAATCCGTAATCTGGGTTTTCCAAAATATGTATAATCAGAATTTGGTTTATAAATGATTTAAAGTGCAACGATGTTGCCCGTCTTGTGCTACGACATTGGCAAATAACGAAGTGAATGATTGATATAAGGACAGACAGGATCCTGCGATTACTATAAAATTTAAAATTCAAAATGCCGAGATTGGTGGAGAGGCAAAATATAAAAAAACAGACGATGGGTTTGTATATACAACTAAAGCTGTTATTAGAGATGATAAGTGAAGATACCTTACCCTTTTTGACCCTAGATGGAATTTTCGAACATTCCCTGGCGGCAAAGTAGATTTGGGGGAGACTAATGAAGAAGCATTAAAAAGAGAGCTTACCGAAGAGTTGGGAGTAGAAATAAAATCTTCTAATTATTTGTGAGCAAGAAAATATCTCTGAAAAACCAATGTGATTGCTTATTATTTTGATATTGAAATCGTGTGATTGCCAAAGATACAAGAAAAAAACAAACATACAAAAATTGAATATATTGAGATGATAGACTCTGATAATGGTCTTTGATTCTGACTTAAAATACAAGATATAATTATTGAAGATAGGGAAGATCTGTTGAGCTCTTTTGTCCCGTTTCATACGATAAAAAACGTTTTACCTTATACTCAAAATTTTTGAGATGAAATGGCTAAGGCTGATGTAAATATACTTGCTTGGACTACGACACCTCGAACTTTGCCCAGCAATATGTTTTTGGCTGTATGAAAAGATATAAAATATTACATGGTTTATGATAAAAATGCTAAGGAATATTATGTTATTGCAGAGAATTTAATTAAGCAGTATTATAAAGATTCCAATGAATATATTCTGATTAATATTTTGAAAGGAGAGAACCTCAAGTGAATTAAATATCAGCCACTTTTCCCATACATAAATCAAAGTGATATCAATCAAAGGTATAAGGATCAATTTTTTCAAGTTATTACTTGAGAGTTTGTAAGTACAGAAGATGGTACTTGAGTAGTGCATATGGCACCTTGATTTGGGCAAGAAGATTTTGAAGCAGTTGCTACTATTTTACCTAGAGAAGATTCCAAAAACTGGTTATTTATGCCAGTTAATGATTTTTGAGAATTCACAGAGCAAGTAGATGACTACAAGTGAGAATCAGTTTTTGATGTAAATAAAAAAGTCATAACTAGATTAAAAGAAGAAAAAAAGCTTATAGGCCAGAGATCTTATAGTCACTCTTATCCACATTGTCGGAGATGTGAAACTCCTTTGATATCCAAAGCAATCACAAGTCGGTTTATAAAAGAGCAAGAACTTACAAAGATAACTGTGCCAAATGCAGAAAAAATCTGATTTGTGCCCGAGACCGTTAAAAATAGATTTCGTGATACTTTAACCTCCGCACCTGATTGGAATTTATCTAGAAATAGATATCGAGGTTCTCCTTTGCCAGTTTGGGAAAATGTAAAAAATGAACAAGACAAAATCGTTGTGTGAAATCTAGATGAGCTGTGGAAAAATACAATTAATTGATCTAAAAATCTAACTAAACTTGTTTTCATCAGACATGGTAAAACTAGTTATAATGAAACCCATTTAGCTGATAGCTATTGAAAGGCCCACCTTGATTATCAATGAAAACAGAACGCAATCAATCTGATAAAGGATTTGAAATTTTTATCTGATGATCTTGAAAATGTTGTATTTGTAATTTCTCCATTACCAAGAACATTTGAAACTATATTGCCATATTTAGAGAAGACATTTTGAAAAACTGAGATGAGGGGTATTGTAAAAAAATATGAGAAAACTTTAGAATTTTATCAAAAGCTCTATGATGAGTGAACGTTATACCAATATGTCCTTAAATCGTGAGAAAAGAATAGGTTTGAGCTTTGAAAAAATATATATGTAGATTTTAGAGCAATGGAATTGTTCCTCCCAGATTTTCAAGATATCGTCCATGATTCAGATAATCTTTTGAGATGGGAAGATAAAAAGCAATGACCAAGTAGCGAATCAATCTTTGATATATACAAAAGATGTGAAGATTTTCTTCTAGACACTACCCATACTTTTAAAACAAAAACTGTTGTTACTGTATCTCATTCGGAAGCAACATTAATGATGTTTAAAAGAATCAGAGATTTTGATTACGACAGCAAATGAAGAGAGATGCATTTGCATAATTGAAAGATGAAAATCTATTATCGAGATAATGATCATAATAAAGAAGTGGACTTACATAAACCATACGTTGATAATTATCGATTCAATATTGATTGAAATGAATATCGCAGGATAACAGAGGTAATGGATTGTCGATTTGAGTCTTGATCTATGCCATTTGGTCAAGTATGATATATTTGAAAATCTAGTAAGAAACCTTTTGTATATCCAGCGGATTATATTATTGAATGACTGGATCAGACAAGATGATGGTTTAGGACTATGCACGTTATATGAAATGCTATTACATGAAAAAATTCATTTAATAATGTTGTTATAAATTGACTTATATTAGCGGAAGATTGACGCAAGATGTCAAAGAGTCTTAAAAATTACCCTGACCCTAAATATGTTTTTGAAAGATATTGAGCTGATTCTTATAGACTTTATCTTCTATCTTCACCAGCTGTTAGAGCTGAACCGATGAGATTTTCTGAAAGAGGGGTCGATCAGATTTATAAGGATTTTACAAGTGCGATAATAAACTCTTATAACTTTTTTGAAACATACGCTAACGTAGATAATTTCAAATCTAATTGAACAAGCGTTTATTTTCTTAGACATCCTGAGGCAGATTGAAAGGATGATGATGCGTGACTGTCTTCTAAATGAATGAAGCACATGAATGATAAAAAATTTATTGAGGATGTGATAAAGATAAACCCAGATGTGATTTATAGTTCTCCATTAAAAAGAACTATGCAGACAGCAGAAAAATTTGTTGAAATATTAAAAGAATACACTTGAAAAAAAATTGAAATAAAAACTGATTTGGCTTTAACTCCTGATTGAGATTCTCTGAAATTTTATAAAAAAACTTTGGAATCTGAAAAATGAAAAACCGTTTTAATTGTATCTCATCGTCCGTGTTTTAGACAATTATGGGCAAATCTTTTTGACGATTCTCGTGATGCTGATATTAAGCATCTTCAGTTTGTGGCTTTGCCAACCTATAAAATTGAAAATGAACTGGATAAACGAATATTGGCTGAACTTAATAAAGTATGAATTGAGGTAGAGTGATTTATGACTTCTTATGCTCTTGATAGTGCGGCTAAATCTGTTCTGAGCTTTGTTGATAGATTAAATAATCGATATATTAGGAGGTCTAGAAGGAGATTCCGAGCATCAGGGATGAACGAGGATAAGTTATCTGCTTATAACACATTACTAGAAGTAATGGAGGCGTATATAAAAATATGTTCTTGATTTGCTCCATTTATATCAGAATATATTTATCTTAAACTACAAGCCTTTAAAAATAATGCTTTAGGAGATTGAGATTCTGTGCACTTAAAAACATTACCTATTTTCGCTGAGCAATATATAGATAAAAAATTGCTTGATGAAATATGAGTTGTGAGAAGGATAATCTCACTTTGATTATTCATTAGATCAAAAAATAATATAAAGGTAAAACAACCTTTGAGCAAACTTGGTCTTAGAATTTAGAAACCAGAAGATGTATGAGATGCTTTTTGTGTTGAATTGTTAATATATTTTGTTATATATTGTCTGATTGTTTTACTATCTAAATAATTTTGGATGCCAACAAAAAAACCAGCTCCTAAAAAAGCTAATTTTGATAAGAAATTTCAAACTGTGAAAAAGACTATGCAAACTGAAGCTAAGTTTGTAGAAAAAGAATCAAAAGAAATCGCTACATGAATTGGTAGACGACGAAAAGTTTCTTCTGCTGAAGAAAAGGTTTATACTATAGTATGAATTATATTATTACTACTATGACTTTATGTATTACGTCAAATGCTTGGTGGTATGATATTGTTGGTAATATGAATATTGTTTGTTACAGGATTTTTTCATAGAAAAAATTAATAATT
>CAJAPL010000170.1 GCA_903943625.1 uncultured bacterium | reverse complement strand
TAAAAGTTTATTGACATTTTTTAAAACGATTGCATAATAAAAAATAGCATCTTCTTTTCAATGCTATTGTTTCATAAAGTGTAGTAGAATATTTTCTACATTGGCGGTTGCTGCTGATATTTTTTAATTTTTTGTATCCCCTCTTTTGCATCTTTTAGTGAAAACGTCATTTCATTCTTATAGTCTCGAGATGGACTAGTCCCCTTAGATGCTAAAATAATCGTTTTGTTGTTGTGTGTAGTTAACTTTACAAAATGATAATAATTATATTCATGATAATCATAATATGTTCATATATCTTCTTTTTCATATCATCAATCTAAGCCCATTGATGATCAAGTATACTTATATTTTGGAGATAATCCGGTTGAGTTTGTATCTACATGATCTCACATGATTTTATTAGATGTTATTTTAAACTCTCATTTTGTAGATAATGCGGCATCGAAATCAGATTTATATTGTAGAAACTGATTGTATGGCGTTGTATTGTATCAGAGTTTGTTAAGATTGTAAGCATTGTTTGGTACAAGTATATCTATTACGAAATCATTCATCTCCATTATACTGTAGTCAAGTGGCTTATGGAAGAACCTTTCTATGTTTCTTATCTGTTTTATTTTTCAATTTTCTAACTGATATCTTTCGTAAACACGTAGTAGTTCTGTGATTATAACTCATTTTACTATGTCTGGGGTTTTTGTGGGACCATAAACCTCAACAAGAAAATTAAACATTGAAGTTGCTATGCTTTCTAAGTATTCTTGTTTCTTTTCAAAATCTTTTCAGTAATCGTATGTGTTATTTAATCCATAAAAATATATAGAAGTAGCATCAAGGGTGCTTTTTATGATTTTTTCTTCTAGTCTTTTTTGATCTGCTTTCTGTTTGGATTTTAATAAGTAGAATCACCCAAATCATCAGGCCAATACTCAAAACAACGCAACGGCTGTAATTATCATACTCATTTGAAGCTTAGAAAGACTCTGCTTTTTCTCTGTTGTTTCTCTTATTTCTTTGGTACTAATATATAATCTATCAAATATCAATCCCGGATTAGTTTGTTTGCAAAAAACACTTAACTCTTGTAGTTCTGGATAGTCTCTTGTTTTGAATGTATCAACATCTTTCCGTTGAATAATACCTCCTATTATTTGATCATATTTGCTTTGTCTATCTATTCATCATTGTATAGAAATGTTTTTTAATATCTCATATAAGCGTATTCAAACCTCTACTAGGGAATAATAATCTGAATTGTTTTGTCATATTGGTTTAGTGTCATTTTCTTTTTGTGCTGTTGTTTTAGTGTTATAAAAAAGCTTTATTAGCTTTGGATTATTTTGACTATGTCGGTATAGATATTGCACTATGTCTAATGCTGAATAATTTTCATTATCTAAAACTGGTGGTGTGGTTGCAGATAATCAGTCTTTTCAATTTTCTTTTAATAATGCGAAAATTTCTGGGTATTGATCTGATACGCTTAATATTTTAATTTTGTGTAATTTATTTTTGAAGTGTTTTTTTATTAGTTTAATTATCTTTGTCTTTTCTTCTTCAAAAGACAAAATCTTTTTAGCTTCGTCTTCTTTGCCTGTATTTGTAAGGAACTTAGCTAGATCTGGCCATAATTGAATAACTACAGTTTGATTGTCTCATGTTTTTTTGAGAATATATTCTATAGCTGGTAGTAAAATATCATCTGTATATATTGTTTCTTTGTCTTTTTGCATCTTTCCTATTTGTAGGCGAAAATTATTTTCATTTAAGGCTAGATTTTTGTCGTTCTGTCTACCATTGATTCACAGATATGAAAGTAGATTTTCTGGTATAGAAAAATTGACTTTGGCGTCTAGCTTATCAAAGAGTTCTTTTCATTTTCTAACTGGGGCCTTTACTAAATTTATCATATAAGTTATTGTAGATAAACTACATATAAATTATATCTGCGAAACAAAAAAATGCAAATTTTATATTATTGATAGTCAGGATGGTTGTAAACTCTTGTCCTTTGTTCTTTTTTTAATTTATTGGTATCTGTTTTATCTTTTGCTTTTTTCTCAAGTATCTGCTTTATTTTCGAGCTCTTTATGATTTCAAATACCTCCTCTCAGACATATTTTCAATAAAGGATTTCGTAGCTATCATCATATGGATATTTTATTCACATCTGTTCTGTTAGTGGTTTATAAATTTCTCTTCATACAATGTATCTTTTTCATTTGTATGTGATAATCTTCAATCATATTATATCTCAATTTTTTAGCATATAATCTCATAAATATTCTTCGTGGTCAAAATCTACAAAATCTTTATATGTTAGTCCGAATAATTTCCTGTCTTGCGCTTGCTCTCCCCTATTATAATAATCAATGGAGTTCTGGAATGCGTCTTTGTATCCTTCGAATCTTTGATACGGGTATAAATTGAATCATAGCTGCATCAATGCATTTTTATTGTCCTTTATAAACCTTTCCAAATACTTGTTTATGCTTTCCTGTTTATGTTTACCATCTTTGTAGATTTTTGTATTAACAAAATGTTTAATAAGGAGGGTTTTTGTTTTTTCGTTTAGGTCATCTCTTTGGTAACTGTCTATAAACACAGAATCGTTATAACACTTAACTTGTTGATTATGTCATAAATATGATTTATCTGGAGAGTATAACATTAGAAAAGTATTAAAAATATCTTCTATTATTGGATTTGTCTGTAAAAAATAATCTAATACTATGTATTGTCACATTCTGATATC
>CAJAPL010000169.1 GCA_903943625.1 uncultured bacterium | reverse complement strand
TGTATATAATTATAAATATGTCAATATCAAGCATTACTAGGTATAAACTGTTGTTGACTGCAATCAACAGATAGATGAATATTTTAAATTTAAAGAAAAACCCACATCTCTGTGGGCTATCTATATTATATCGAGGGTTTTTTAATTATATTTTTACCACGGCTACTTTTCAATCGTGGTCGATTCATTTGATTTTAACTCTGATTATCTGTCAGATTTTGAAAGAGTTTGTTAATGGAGTTTCGTATCTTTGTCATAGGTTTGATATATGACATAGTCACATTTTATTTTTAGGTAGCTGGACAAACAATCAGTAGTCCTCTACTCTCGTAATCTTTGCATCAAATTCTTGACCAGCCTCTAGGTCTGTTATAATTTCTTTTATCATTCCAAGAGCTTTGTCTATCATAGCTTGATCTTGATGTGTAAGATAACATGTTCAATCGTCTTCAAAATCTATCTTGATACCTCAGCATTCTTCTATCATCTTGTTGATTACATCTCATCATTTACCGATTACTTCTTTTACTTTTGCCATAGGCACTTTGATTGAGAATATCTTTGGTGCGTAAGTAGCTACGTGGTCTCTAGGCTTATCTATAGTCTGGAGCATAAAATCCATAATCTCATTGTATCCAGCAATAGCTCTTGTGATTGTCTCTTGTATGATATCCATGGTGATACCCTTTAATTTTGTATCAAGCTGGATAGCTGTGATACCATCACGAGTACCGGCAACTTTAAAATCCATATCTCATGTAAAATCTTCAGTTCACATCAAATCGTTTAGTACTAGATGTTTTGTGATTTTTCAATCATCATCATGGTCAGTCATCAATCACATCGCTATACCAGCAACTGGCTTCTTGATAGGCACTCATGCATCCATAAGTGACAATGTAGAACCACAAACTGATCACATAGATGTAGATCATCATGATCACAGACACTCTGAAACAAGTCTGATAATATATGGGAATTCTTCTTTATTTGGGATCATTCTTTCTAGTGCTTTTTCTGCCAATCTACCATGTCATATTTCTCTACGACCAGCTCATCTAGTTCATTTTGCTTCATGTACAGAGAATGGAGGGAAATTGTAATGATGGAAATATCTTTGTTTTACTCAATCATTTTCCATATCGTCAAATATTAGAAAATCTCATGGAGATCACAAAGTTACAGTTGTAAGCACTTGAGTATCTCATCTCCGAAAAAGTCATGCTCCATGTACTCTAGGCAACAAGCCAACTTCACAAAACAATGGTCTAATATCTTCTTGTTTTCTATCGTCGATTCTCTTTCATGTTTCCAATGTACGAGAACGTATAAAATATTTTATAGTATTGAAAACTCAGATTTTTATTTTACTTTCTGTGAAATCTGGATGTTCTCAATCTGTTATTTTTTCTTTACATATTTCCAATACTTCTTTTTCATATTGAGAGTAAAGATCGTTAAATGGGACTTTTGAATTGCCAGTCATAGCCTGGAGTTTATCAGCAGTAAGGATATTGGAAATATAGGCCATCAATTCTTCTGATGGTTTATTGTAGATAATTTCTTTCGCCTGAATTTTTAATTTCTTAAGAAATTCTGTCTGAAAATCACAAGATTTATCAATATGTTCTTGTCAGACTTCAAGTGCTTTTCTAAGGATATCTTCTGGTATTTCAGAAGCTTCAGACTCTATCATATTGATAGTTCATTTTTTTCAAGCTACTAATAAATCAAACATAGAAGTTTTGAGCTCTTCTTTTGTAGGATTGATAAGAAATTTTCCATCTTTGTATCATATCTTTGCTGCTCATACAGGTCAATCAAATGGGATTCAGGAAGCCAGAATAGATAATGAGCTACCGATGATTGTAGCAACTCACAAATCCATAGTATGGTCTATCGCAAGCGGAGTAATTGTAATTACAATGTCGTTGATCATTCACTTGGGGAACATAGGTCTGAGGGCTCTGTCTGTAAGTCTAGCATAAAGTATAGCTTGATCTGATGGCCTCCCTTCTCTTCTCCTATAAGCCGCTCATCATATTCTACCAGCGGCTGAAAAGCTTTCTCTAATATCCAACATCAAAGGTAAAAAATCTGAATCTGGTCTAGGGTTGGCCTCCATCACAGTAGAACAAAGCAAGACATTTTCTTGGAATCATAGTGAAATCGAACTGTCAGCTTGTACTGCTAATTTTCACGTTTCAAATGAAAGTTTTTTTCCTTCTCGATCAAAGGACGATTGAGTTACATCGAACTCTTTTTTTTGTGTCATAAAAATAAACTAAATAATAAAAGTCGGATCTTTGTTTTGTAAATAAACTGTTGGTTTGGGATAGAAAATATCTCCACTGAGCGAAACGAAGCAACTAAAAACATAATGTTTGAGTGTCTCAATGTAACAATGTAGCAATGAAACAATGTAACGCTTTACTTTTAGTTTCTTCGGCTCATACTCAGATAGACAAACAAAGAACCTATGTGAAATATAAGATTTTTTGTCCAAATTGCAAAAAGAAAGTAAACTTCTTTATTGGTTACAAATCGATAAGCGCAAGTCATTAAATGCTTAATTTATATCCATTTTTTCTTCCTAAAAATAACTATCATAACTATACTGATGACCACCATTCCTCATATAATCAAGAATGCAGTGTTTGCAAATTCCTGTCAAGGTAATTTTACGTTCATACCATAAAATCATGTAATCATCGTCATCAATCACACAATAACAGTCAGGATTGTGAGGATGGAAACTATTGTATTTGTCTTGATATTGGCAGATGTATTGTAAATCGTAGAAATTGATTCAGTGTTCTCCATAGCCATATTAATAGCTGCTGTAATTTTATCGGTTTTATAGATAAGATCTTCAAAATAAACGTCCAAATCTCATTCATAAAAATTTTCGGTAGCTTTTTGCAATTCTTGTAAAATCTCTGATTGTGGCAGCATAAGGTGCTTCAACAGCACTATATTGCGTTTTTTTGTAAGCAGCTTGGATAACAACGTTTCATTTAAGATGTCTTTACTAAAGATTGCATCTTCTAAGACATTTAAATCAATATTAAATTTATTTAACGCAACCAAAACTTTATCGTACATCACATCTATAATCTTGTACAGAATATAGTATGGAGATATTTTAAATTCTTCATCAGGGTCTTTTTGAGCGATATCTTCTGCATATTGTTTTCTAATATTATCTATATGTGTTGTGTGATATTTTGTGACCGTTACTATATAGTCTTTACCTAGGATTATATTAAATTCATTGGAAAAGTATTTGCTAGTGGTCTTGTTATATTTAGGAAAATGAAGCACGAGAAAAATACACTCATCATAAATATCTATTTTATCTTGAGTATTTATTTCTTTGATATCCTGTTCTATAATATCATGGACATCGTAAGTTTCAACAATCTCCTTGATATCTTCAGCAGATGGATTGCTGAAATGTACTCGAGTAACATTTCCCATCGAAAGAAATTTTTCCATTTTATTTGGGTAAAATAAATGATGTCGAGAGTATAATAATTCTTTGTAGAAATGCAAAAACAAACCCAACCGAGTCGTTATAGTGATTTAAAATCATTACTTTCTAATAGTATTTTCCCTTTGAAATGTAGTCTGATTTTGATATAATGTTTATTTGAAAAGGAATAATTTTTTTATAAAATAATAATTGGTTTATGTTTTGACGGATATTGAATAAAATAGCTTGAGATTACAATCAAAAACAGCTAAATAAAATAATGCCTATAGTGAGTCAGATTAATTATCATTATGCGGAATTTGACAATTTAAGTGACGAAGAAATTAAGGCTAAAACTCCTGAATTTAAGGAGAGATTAACAAAATGAGAGACTCTTGAT
Organism: uncultured bacterium; assembly: GCA_903943625.1. Classification (GTDB taxonomy): domain Bacteria; phylum Patescibacteriota; class Gracilibacteria; order Absconditabacterales; family Absconditicoccaceae; genus UBA6263. The sequence goes on along the minus strand of CAJAPL010000169.1, from coordinate 1,694 downwards.
CAGATTTTGCCTGAAGCTTTTGCTGTTGTGAAACAAGCATGTAAAAGGATGCTTGGGCAGGAAATCGAAGTAAAATGAGAGAAAACAACTTGGAATATGCTACCTTATGATGTGCAACTTATAGGTTGAATGATTTTGCACAAATGAAAGATAGCTGAAATGAAAACCTGAGAATGAAAGACTCTTGTTGCTGTGATGCCAGTTTATTTGAATGCGCTTAGTGGCAAATGAGTACACGTCGTAACTGTCAATGACTACCTAGCATCTCGTGATGCACAATGGATGTGACATGTTTACATGCGATTGGGGTTGAGTGTGGGATGCGTAGTAAAATCTGTACCTATCCAAAAAAGAAGAGAAGAATATTCAAAGGATATAACATACATAGAAAATTCTGAGCTAGGGTTTGATTATCTGAGAGATAACTTGGTAAAGAGTTTTGCGTCCAGAGCATTGCTTTGGAGGCCGTTGAATTATGCTATAGTAGATGAAATAGATAGTATATTGGTCGATGAAGCAAGGACTCCCCTTATTATTTCTGAAGCACGTGAAGAAGCCACTGAAAAATATGTGTATTATGCTAAGATAGTTAAATTACTTACTCCATGCACAACTAAAAAAGTCGTATCTAAGTGATTGTTACAAGAACTATTGAAAGAGATGCCAAAAGATCAGGAAGAAGATTGAGATTATTATATAGATGAAAAGACAAAGAGTGTGCTACTTTCTGGTAGGTGAATTAAAAAACTCGAATGAGTATTGTGAGTAGAAAACCTCTATAAAGACATGTGAATAGAAGAGATCCATCATATAGAAAATGCTTTAAAAGCTCATGCAGTTTATGAAATAGATAAAGAGTATATAGTAAAAGATTGAGAAGTGTTGATAGTGGATGAACACACAGGTAGGACTATGCAATGAAGAAGATTTAGTGAATGATTGCATCAAGCAATAGAAGCAAAAGAAGCTGTAGATATACAGAGAGAATCACAGACAATGGCGACTATTACATATCAGAACTTCTTTAAGCAATATAAAAAATTGTGAGGTATGACTGGTACGGCGACAACAGAAGCGGAAGAATTTATGAAAATATATGAACTCGATACCTTAGAAATACCACCAAATAGGCAGGTAATCAGAGTAGATAAAAATGATAAAGTTTATTTTAACCAGAGTGCAAAACGGAAGTTTGTGAAAGAACACATAAAATTTTATCATGAAATGTGACAGCCTATACTGATATGAACAGCCAATATTTTGACGTCTGAATCTGTTTCTCATATATTGGAAAAAGAATCTATTAACCATTATGTTTTGAATGCAAAATTTCATGAGCAAGAAGCACATATAGTTTCCAATGCTTGAAAATTTAAGAGTGTTGTAGTAGCAACCAATATGGCGTGAAGATGAACAGATATAAAACTTGAAAAATGACTAAATGAAAAAATAACTGAGAATTATGCCAAATGGATCAAAAAGCAGGTTAAGTCTGAACAAAATGTTTTGATTAATATTTTCTCTCAGACTGAATTTGAATTGACTATGGATGGATTGAAGAAAGAACGGGGCCTAAATGATGAGATAATAAGAGAAATGGAAGCTAGAGAAATTACAATCGATTGAATAATTATAAAGTTGAATTTTAATAAAAATAAAAAAAGCACTACTGACCGATTTGCAAAAATCAGTTT
>CAJAPL010000168.1 GCA_903943625.1 uncultured bacterium | reverse complement strand
CTAAATTTTCTAATTCATTTAATCAAAATATATGATAAAATCTGAGCTCTTTTTTGTGTTCGGTTGATTTCCATGGTACAAAGACATCTCTTGGTGATTTTTTTCAAAATGAAGTTATATATTTTAAAACGGAATTCAAAATATTTTTATAGTATTTTTTGATAAATCGATTGGATAGTCACCAATTTGTCATTATTATTTTGCCATCGTATTTTAATATTCTATAAAAATTTTTCATCAAAAAAAACCTTTCTTTAAGAGTTGGTATGTGCTGAAAACTCTCGGTTCATATTATATAGTCAAATGATTCTTGTTTGGTTTTTTTGATGTACTCAGTTATATCGGCACATATAAAATTGTTTTGTGGATTGTCTTTCTGAGCCAATTTTATAAGTCCGGCAGATATATCCACTCATGTATAGTTTATTTGTGTTTTTGGGAAATTTTTATTTAGGTGATTGATCAATCTTCATCATCAACAACCAAATTCGAGTATCGATATTTTTTTGTTTCCTTCCTGAGAAATTTCGTTTAGTATAATTGTCACCTCTTCCCAGTGCTTTTTCCTGGTCTCGTGATATTTTTTGGCATATGAGTTATAGAAACTTTTTAAATCTTCTTTTACAGAAATCATAGTTTTTATATGAAGTAAAAGGCAAGGTGTAAAATAAATTTATTCGAATATAGATTGATTTTGATTGGTATTTGTCCTGATGGTCTCTCATCTAGATCTAGACCTTTCTATGAGATCTTGTATATCAAAAAGGATTTCCTCTCATTCTATAAATATTTTCTTGAAGTGAAGTAGATATATTAGTGACAATGCCGTTATTCTAACGTCATTTTTACAATATTTCTTGTATTCTTCAAGGTGTTTTTTATCTCAAGTTTCTTCATATTGTTTCCATAATTTTTCTGCTTCTACTCATGATTCAATAGTTTTGCTGCTCCCAATAAATGTCTCTGCTACCTTACTCAATCTTAATCTTTTTCAAGTTAAATTTCGTATGAACATGAAAATGTCTATAGTCTTGCCATTTAATATATCTATTTCTTGTTGTCACAGCCCAGCGTTGTATACACATACTGGATTATCAAATCAAATATTATTGAATCATACTATATATCAATCAAATTCCAGCATTTTCTTTACAAATTTTCATAAGTGTTCTTGATCTATGTATTCGTAGCTCATCGTATTATCTTTTTGTGGTTGCATACAATATCATATATGGAACTTGAACTGTTTAACATCGTTTGTGTCGGATGTGGTCTCTATATCATAGACTAAATAAGGTTTATCAAGTATCTGTCAGTATTTTCAGTTACGAAATTCTTCCAATAAAATATTTTCTATAGATTTTTGTACTCAGTTTTTTTGTTTCTTTGTGAGGGACTGTTTCAGCATGTTACTTAATTCTGATTTATCTACATCGTTTAACCTTATCTCTATCCTGTCTTTTTCATCTATTAAAACTAAATATCCTTGGCTTTGAGATATTCTAAAAATTGGCTCTCATCTTTCAAAATAATATACATCATCTCATTGTTTAAATACTCTTTTTAGGAAGTCTCATAGGTTGAGGTTTTTCTCTTTTTTGATTATATTCAAAAAATGTGGTAAAAAATTGTTTTGTATGTTTTTGAGGTCATTTAGTCAGAATCTTTTATACATGCATTTAGCATAAATTGTAAAGTTTGCTTCTCCAGCAGGCTGTATGGTATGAGAGGGGGCAAAAATAATTATAAACAAAAAACAGATATTACTGGTAATATCAAGTTTTGATTTTTATTTACAATAGATTTTGGCATTTTGTGTTACTTTTTACTGCCAAACTTATTTTCGTAGTTTATGTAAGCAAATGAATCTAGGCTTTTTATATAGTTTATTGGGTTTATCAAAAACTGATTCACCTTTGTCTTATTTTTTTCATCTAATAATAAAGAAAAGTTTTTTATGTTTAATGGTTTTCAATCTGCTATTATGTCTTGAAAGTATAACGCTTTGATGGTTTTGTCTGTTATGACAAATTCTGCTATAAAATTTATATCCTGTAGTTTAAAATTTAAGAAGAATGATCATTTGGACTCTACTACGTCAACTGGAGTGATTCATAAATATTTCTGAAATATCTCGGTGATTAGTATGCTGTTTTGATTTCATGTAATTATCTCTTCCTTTTCTATTTTATAACTTAATATTCATTGTATGGTGTCTATTAGACCAATGTTGTTATATCAAGATTTTTGTAATTGTTCTTTTATTTTAGTTTCTATTTCTTTGTCTGATATGTTTACGTTATAAATTTTTT
>CAJAPL010000167.1 GCA_903943625.1 uncultured bacterium | reverse complement strand
GCAGGAAAACAAAACAAACTAATCCACAAATCTAACATTCATTTAAACGAAATGTTTTATGAAGAAAAACAACAGTAACATCAGCGGGTATGCGGCAATTAAGCTCGAAAAAGGCAATACTGCCTTTACCGGAACTATGGTAACCTGCCCCACCCAGGTCAATTTACAGGAAGGACATGTGGTTGCAAAAATCGTGGCAGCCAGAAAAAATTGCCTCTCCATAAAGGCAGGCAAAGTAAAGATCAATCCGAGCTTCCCGGGACAAGTGCAAAGGACATTCACCAAGGCTGAATTCCAGCGGAAGTTCTTCAAGGAAGAGAAACCAAAAAAGCAAACAAAGAAGTAACAAACAAATCAACGATTTTTCGTTAAGAGGACAGCAAGTTTACCTGCTGCCCTTTTAAGTTTGAAAAAAACCAGGAAATAACTAAACACATGCCAAGTAATATTTTAACATAAGTGCCCAATGAAAAAATTAAAAATCCTGATCATAGCATCATTTCTATTACTGACAGTCTCCGTGAGTAAAGCTGAACGTTTTTTGAGTTTCGGCGAATTTTTCACTATATATTTCAATACAATATGATCAGATATCCCCAAATCATATAAATACATAAAATTAAATTTTAAAAACATAGCTCAAACCTGAAAAGTTTATGATGCTCTCCAGAAGTGAGTCTATATGGATCTTTTACCAAACCAAAACATAGATCTGAGCTTACGCCAAAAAATTACTCAAAAACAAATATCCACTTTGATAAAGAGTAATTTTGATATGGATATACAATATGCTTCGTGACTAGTTGGCACTACCCGGTTATTGAACATATTGATACAATTACAAGAATCAGATTTTCAAAATATAAGTACTCAAGACCAGATTATGGAACATGTTTACAATACACTACAATCAAATTATTTTTATGAGGACGTTCTAAAAGATGAGGTTATGAGCTATTGAGCCATCAAGTGAATGGTAAAATCACTAGAGGATCCCTATACAGAGTTTTTTACTCCAGACGAAGCCAAACAATTTAGTGAAGACATCAACTGAGAATTTGAATGAATATGAGCATACCTAGAAAAAAATAAGAAATGAGAAATAATCATTGTTAGTCCGCTCAAATGATCTCCAGCAGCCAAAGCATGAATACAAGCACAAGACATAATCATAAAAATAGACAGCAAGGAAATAAGCTCCGAAACCAATTTAACTGAAGTGGTTAAAATGATAAAATGAATCAAATGAACCACAGTAAAACTAAAAATAAGAAGATGAGATACTGATATGGATTTTACAATAACTAGAGAAAAAATAACAATTGAGAATATAGAATCTAAAATACTGGACAACAAATACTGTTATACAGCTATTCATCTGTTTTCGTTTGGGATAGACAAAGAGTTTGATTCAACTATGGGTAAGATGAAAGATTGTCCAAAACATGTATTTGATGTTAGAAACAATCCATGATGATGATTAAAAGAAGTCTCTGATATGTTGGGCTATTTTGTCCCCACAGGAGAAACGACAGTTTCCATAAAAGACAGATATGGGAGTGAAGACCTAAAAGCAAAGGATAAACCATATAAATTGGACAAAAACATCATCATACTCATAAATTGATGATCTGCATCTGCCTCAGAGATATTTGCATGAACTATAAAAGATTATATACCCAGTACTCTACTGGTTTGAGAAAAGACGTTTGGGAAAGGCTCAGTTCAAAACATGATAGATTATATAGACTGATCTATGCTAAAATACACCCAAGCAAAACGATACACTTGAAAATCCAAGAGAAATATTGATAAACAATGAATAGATTCTGATATAAAGATTCAAGACAATCCAAGTACAAAAAATGACGAAATATTGGACAGTATTACAAAATTGAGCTTT
>CAJAPL010000166.1 GCA_903943625.1 uncultured bacterium | reverse complement strand
TTGCTATGCTTCTTTTGTTAAATACAACAAATGCTGCTAGTAGAGATTCAAATGTAAAGTTGGAAATTAGAACTGGTGCTTCTTATTGTACTATAGTTAGTGATCTTGATCTTAGTTATAAGACATTTAGTTATGATGCTTTGACATTTACTGGTGATTTTATAACAGATGCAACTAATCTTTCTGATTGGATTTGTGAAGACCAGGAATGATTAGATAATCGAACTGTAACTATTCAATCTACAGATGTAATAAACATGACAGATGCTAATTTGAATGTTAACTGGACTATCCCAGCTACGGCTATAAGAATATTTAGCGAACAAGCAACAAAAGAAGCTTGAGAATGTACAGTTGGTACTTATGTAACTACTTGACACAATTTAGCTACTGCTAAAACAATATTTGGTAAAGACGGTGAACAATATGAGGTTTGTAGAATAGGTGTACATGAGGCAGTTACATTGGATGTTACAACTCTTCCTTCACAACCTATCTGAGTTTACTCAGGTCTTATTACAGTTACTTCTCCTTTCTAATTGTTGATAAAAAGTTAATTGTTAATATGAAATTACTTTATGTGTAATTTAGTCTAGAAAATTTCGTCCTAGACTATATAATATATTTATACTAGCCCGCTTTGGAAATCTTAAATTATTTCCTCCGACTGTTCGGGGTCATACTTTAAGTTTCCGCAGACAGCTAGCATAACTCTCGCATCCAAAAGAATTTCGTTTTACTGATTCTTTTGGCGGTCGAGTATAAACTATGCAAAAACATCAGATTGATTTCGATGTTTTTTTATGTAAATATTTTTTGTGTTTATAATCTAAAAGAATTAATGAATATAAGAAGAATTTTTTCTGGAGCCTTAATTATCTGATTTTTTTCGGTGTGTTTTATGTCTGCCACAGAAAGGACAAGTGAGATAACCTTTGAGATAAAATGAATCGGTATAAGGCATGGGACCCCAGATAATCTAAACTTGGGGACTATACAATATTCTGCTCAAGTTCAAGAAATTACGTGAAAGTTTGCAAAGTATTTCTGGGTAGAGGACCTGATGTGATTCAAAACAGGCCACTATACCACTATACAATGTAATTGATTGTATGGCCCTACATGAGCAATCATAACGTGAATTTATTTAATGGCTTGAAGCCCTGTCCCTGAAAGAATCTTTGGAGTGACATGAAACGTCTTGATATCAAGTACATTAAACAGCTTTCAATCTATATATAGCCCATTGGTTTATATTTATAAGCCCACAAACAATTCAAATTTTTGACTGGCAAATAGATATGGAGATGAGCCTATTATAAAGATTGTCGTCCCGCCCAATCAAATAGCTGGGACATATAGATGAATAATTATGTTTACTCTTTATATGGATTAGGGATTGGATAAACTTGGATAAACGTTGATAAAATTGGATGAATATGACTTAACATGACTAAAATAGTAGTAATATAATAAATAAAAAAACCCCGCGATTTATGCGAGGTTTTTTATATATAATTGGCACTGATTTGTCTGGATAGCTTCTTTTATAAAGGAGGCTGATTTATTATCGTGGGTGTGGGGGTTATATAGTGTTTTTTAAACATAGGTCTAAATATAAGTACTAATATGAGTATAATGAAAGCTAATATAATTAACCAGATCCGTGTAAAAATAAATATTTGTCATGTCTGTGATATTGATATAGGTTCCTTTAGTTTTTCGTCTATCTTTGAACTATCAAAATCAAATGATGGTGTGGATAATAAATTAAATTTTACATTGAATGGTCATTTATAGAATGGTATTGCTCATATATTGGCTACAAATTCTCATGATGAACCAGGTATCAGTTTCTGTGATGTTATTTCAAATCTTTGCTGAAATCAAAGTGGATTATAAATCTTTCAGCTTATAACTACATTTTGAGAAATATTGCCCTGGTTATTTACTAAAAAGCTAAGTAATAATTCGTTATCTACTATCTCTGCCTTGATTTTGTCGTTGGAAGAAAATATTTTTCAATTGTTTGGCAATAGAGTCACTGAGGATTTGATGTCGGCATCTCATCATATAAATAGATTTAAATTTGCTGTTTTGCGTACAACTATGTCAAATATTCATCATGCTCTTTTGTTGTCTGCTTGCACCGTATAAGCAACACATCAGTATGTCATACCATTCATTCATAGTGGTACTCTAATTTTCTCTTTTACTGTTTCTATTTTTCAACTAGATAGAGTGAATTCTCTTTTTCATTCTGTACTTGTAAATAATTTTGAGAAATCATTGTTGTCTGACATATCTTGGTCGCAGACCTGTATTTCGCTCTGATTTAACAGTCACTCGGAGAATCAATATTTAACTACAATGGGGTCTTGATCTGTGGTGAAAAAATTTAAACAGACTTCTGTCTCTTGTCAAGGTTGGATTGTTATGGTTTTGCTTTGGTCTTTTTCGTTTTGCATATCACAAAATCTGAAATATACTCATTGTATGTCGGCCTTACTAAATGAGAAAAATAATCAGAAGAAAAATAGACTTAGAAAAATTTTTTTAAACATTTTTTGTTAAAATTAAAATCTAAAGTTTCTTCTAAACTATCAAATAGCCATTGAAAGTCAACCTAACTTTATTTTTGGGTTTTTTATTTTTGATGTTTGTCAGGAATAATATTTACAAAATTAATTACAAACAGTTGGAGAGACCACTACAATATTAATATAAAAAAGTGGCTAAAAATTTAACAGGAAGAAAAATCTGATTATAATTTTATTGATTAAGAGGAAGTATTGGAGAGATCTTTAACAATTATGATAGTATATTACGTGGTCTAGGACACCATTTTATATTTAATTTAATAAAAAAAAATGAAAAAACTTATATTATTATCCTTAGCTTTGCTTGGAGGATTATTGTTGTTAAACAACGTAACAAAGGCTGCATCAGGGACATTAAACCTAGAGATTACAGCAGGTACATGATATTGTGTATATGCCACAGATTTAGATTTGTGACAAACATGATTTAGTTATTCTACTAGAAATCGAGAAGGTACTTTTAACACCACAGATGCTTCAGAACATCGGTATTGTGTAGATGAAGAGGGATTGGCTAGTCGGTCAGTAACTATTCAAACTACAGACTTATTGAATATGACAACAGCTAACTCTGCTCATACTGTGCCAGCTACAGATGTATCAGTTGCAAATACTCAAGCTACAGTAACTGCTTGAGATTGTACAGCACAAACAGTTGCAAATGTATTGTGAACAAATTACATAGACTCAGCTACAACTCTTTTTGGAAAGACTTCTGCGGCTTGAGAAATATGTAAAATAGAAACTGCTTCAGATGTTGACCTTAGAGTTGAACTTGCTGCTTCACAAGCTATCTGAGTTTACTCAGGAACATTGACAATATCTATCCCTTCTTTCTAATTGAGAAAGAAAAAACCATAAAAACTACTTAAGTGTAGTTTAGTCTAGTGCTATTTTGATTAATAGTCCTAGACTATGTAATATGCTATAAACAATTTTTGATGCAAAACTTTGGAAGCAGAATTAAGATCTCTGCTTTTTTGAGATTATAAATACAAAGCATAGAAGATCGTTGAATACTATGAGTCCAACATTCCTAGTTTTTTTAATATTCAAGCGACTCAGATCATTGCTGCATTATCAGTGGAATACATTTTTATTGTTGGTTTTAAAGTTTCCTTGACTCAATGCTTCTTCGCTTCTGTATTCAAATACTCTCGTAATCTATCACTACAAGAAACCCCCCCAGCTATACCTAGTGTTTCTACATGATGTTTAGCTCATGATTTAATTAGCTTCTTTGCCAATACTTCTATGACGGCTTCTTGAAATTCGTAAGCTATATCGTGAACCATTTCTTCTGTGAGTTTTATTCAGTTTTTTTCTAGTTTATTTAATAAAAATGAAGCTTGGCTCTTCATACCTGAGAAACTAAACTCAAACTTAGCCGCTGATAAAAATAT
>CAJAPL010000165.1 GCA_903943625.1 uncultured bacterium | reverse complement strand
GATTTGCAAAAATCAGTTTTAAAAACGAAAGTTGAAAAAATTCTATAACTACAGAAAGAGATATACACTATGGATTGTTTATCCTATGAACAGAAAAACACGAGTCGAGAAGGATAGATAACCAATTGAGATGACGTGCTGGTAGACAAGGGGATCCATGAACATCTGTATTTTTTGTAGCACTGGATGATTTGATAATGAAGAAAATGTGATGAGAGAGGATACAATGAATGGCAAAAGTATTTTTGTCTAAAAGTGATTTGGAAGATCTTGAGCTTACTCAAAAGCAGTTTACAAGCTCCATCGTGAGAGCACAGAAGCAGATGGAGGCATGGAATTTTTCTATTAGAAAACACTTATTTGACTATGATAGCGTAATAGACAAACAAAGAAAAAGAATATATAGCAAAAGAGATGAGATACTGGAAAGTGAGCTTGAAGAAAACAAAAAAGGAGAATTTATAAATAATATGATGTGAGAGATAAGATCCAATATTTATGAGATAGTAAATAGTCAAACATTGGATGCTCAAAGGATGAATCAAACGAATGAAGATCTTTTGACGACCATGGGGAAACAGTTTTGATTGAAACGAAATGAGATACAGCACAAAGAAATGTTGGCTATGGACTGGCAGACGCTTACTGGGGAGATATCAGAGTTTATGACAAAATTTTTTGAGGAAAATATATCCAAAATAGATCAACAAAAAATTTATATGATATTTAAGGAAATTTATTTACATCATTTAGATGCTCTATGGATTGAACATTTGGATGAAATGCAATATTTGAGAGATAAGGTCTGATTTATGTGATATGCTCAGTTGGATCCATTGGTAATTTATAAGAAGGAAGCATTTGATCAGTTCCAGACATTGATATTTAGGCTAAAGACCGCAATAACAACAGATATACTTAGCATAGATTATGCTAGGATGGCGATGCAAGATGAGATGGAGAAAATGATTGCTGAAAAAGCCAAGAAGGATCCTAATCTTGTAAGGATGTTGCAACAAGCAAGCGCCAATATAAAAGATGTAGAAATATTACAAGCTCAACAAGCAGCTCAGAAAGCCAAAAAAGCTATATTTCAAGATGAAGAAGGATTTGAAGTATTTGAGGTGGCTGATGATGAAAATAAATGAAAGTTGATAGTAGAAAATATTTGAATAGATAAGATTTCTCCAAGCCAAGCGAAGGCTGAAAAATTATTTGAAGTACAAGATATCAATGCTAGTAAAAAATTAAGACCAAATGATCCTTGTCATTGTGGAAGTGGTAAAAAATTTAAGAAATGCCATGGTAAGGATGAATAAAAATATAAAGCCTTGCAGTAATGCGAGGTTTTTTTTATTATATAAATCAATTATATTGTCATTATGTATAGCCTAAATATAAACCAATTTAAAAAGGATATTAAAGATAAAAATAAGTTAGAAGCGATAGAATATGCAACAAAAAGACTATCTCAGGTCGAAGATATTTTTGTAAATACAAAAGCATGTAAAGATACTGACGCATTGGAAGAATATATAAATTTTCTAAAGTGATTCATATCTTTGTTATAAAGATTAGTGCTTAGGTATTTAAAAAAAATCACGACGTCGAATCGTGATTTTTTGTATATTGTGAATCAGTAATTATTCTTTTTTAGTAGTTTTTTTTGCGGTTGCCTTCTTAGGAGCTTCTTTAACTGGTTTTTCTTCGTCTGTTTTCTTGGCTTTCTTTGCGACCTTTCATTCTGCAGCTAATTTTTTTACTATATCCCCCAATCATTTTCATGATTTTTTAGGAGCTTCCTTAACTGGCTTTTCTTCGTCTAGTATTTCTATTTCTTCTTTTTTTACTTCTACTTTTTCCTTTGTCTCTGCTTCTGGAGTCTTATCAAATTTCTTTTCTACGGGTCTGCGAGGCTCTTCTGCGAGTTTCATACTCAATCAGATTTTTCTATTTTTGGGATCTAGAAGTATTATCTTTGCTTTCACTATCTGTCACAGTTTTACTACTTCGTTTGGATTATTTACTGATTTTTGTGACAATTCACTAAGATGGATAAGTCAGTTAATATCATCAAATACTCTTACAAATACTCCGTAAGGTACAAATCTAATTACTTCTCATTCTATAATATCTCAAGCTTTGCATCTCTTTGGCAATTCAGACCGAGGATCTCATTTGAGTTTTTTACTAGATAGTGATATTTTACCGTTCTCAAGTCATATAACCTGAACTTGTACCAAATCGCCTACCCTTCATAATCTATCGATATTACTTACGTGACCATATGTGATTTCAGAGATATGAACTAGTCATTCTACTGTTCATCATATAGTAACAAACAATCCGTAAGATGATACTCAACTAACTACTCAATCAAATATTTTTCCAACTGCTAATTCTGCGAGAACCTTTTCTCTATCCTCTTTTAATGCTTCTCTTTCTGACAATATAATTCTCTTCTCTTCTTCATCTATATTTATTATCCTAACTCTGATTTCTTGTCAGATTATATCTAATAACTTGCCAAATATTGCTTCTTGTTCTCAATCCTCTACTCTAGGATAATGTATAGGAGCTAATTGAGAAAGTGGGATAAATCACTTGATACCATGCATGTCTATAAGCAATCATCATAAGTTTGCTTCTGTAGGTATTACAGTCAAAATATCATCCTTCTCAAATTTACTTAATAATGATTTCCATACATCGTATTGAAGTAATTTTGTAACTGAAACTATGTAATATCAGTCTTCGTGTCTTATACTTGGGTTGATAATCTCTACTTCAATCTCTCTTCATGGAGCTAGTTCAAATTTTGATCTCTCTAGTTCTTTTACTTCTTTGGATAAAATTACTCATGTAAATGCTCAATCATTACAGTCTATAAGCACTCAATTCTCTATTTTTTTTATTATTATTCCTTTTAATTTTGCTCATTCCTTTATGAATGGGATTTTGATTTCACCAGATCTAATCTGAAGGGTGAAAGCTGTTTCGTTTGCCATTATCGAATAAAACGTTATATAAATAAAAAATCAGAAATCTGTTTTAACCAAGGGCAAAAGCCTTGATTACGATTCTGCTTAAACTTTGAGATTTAATTTTTTGGACACTTGTGAATATGTCGATAAATCTTTTTCTTTTAAATACTTCAATAATCTTCTTCTCTTAGCTACTTTTTTTAGAAGACTTCTTTTGGCATCTACATCTTTGGGATGAGACACTAAATGTCATTGTAAAGACTCAATTTCTTGACTCAAAGTAAGAATCTGTACTTCTGGAGATCAAGTGTCTTTACCGTGTCTTTGTACAGCATCAGAAGATACTTTCGTGCTAGATTTTGAACTACTTTTTGTAGTTGTTGTCTTTTTCTTTGTTACCATGCTTATAAAATAAAATAAATAAAATTTTGCGAACAATAATTGGTAGTTTGGTCGGCCACCAGAAATGTTCAAGCGTAGCAGCGTAGAAATGTAGCAGCGTGAAAACGTATAAATATTTTATCGTTTTTACAATGTTACAATTTTACGTCATTAGTTTGCCCCCGACAGGACTCGAACCTGTATCGGCTCCTTAGGAGAGAGCAGTTCTATCCCGTTGAACTACGGGAGCCTCATAATTAATATCTAATTAATTAATAATGGGCTTTTGTATGTAATAACAAAAAACAGGCCCCATGAGGACTGTTTTTTATAAATATATAAATATCAAAATCAAGAAGAAATATAGCTAGTAACCTATTGTTAATCAGAGGCTATGTTGCAATTGAAATGTCTTGATTATCCGCTCATTGAGCCAATAGCGGATCTATTTTTTCTTGATAGAATTGTTTTGGTCTAACTCATACTATAGAATCTACAGGCTTTCAAGCATTTAGCAAAAATACTGCGGGAATAGATGAGATTTGGAAGCTTCAAGATAATTCTGGATTATCGTCTACATTGATTTTTACAAATTTTACATTTTTACCAGCATAGTCTATGCTAAGTTCATCTATAATTGGGCCTAACATCCTACATGGACCACATCGTTCAGCTCGAAAATCTGCTAAAACTACTCAATTATATTCGAGTACTTCTTTTTTAAATTGTTCTACACCAGAGATGTAAATAACATTACTCATTGTCTATAAATTATAATTTAAAAGATTAAACAAACTCTCCCTACCCTCCCTTAACAGGGAGGCAATTAACATCCCCCTGCCTTGTCCTGTAAAGGAGAAGAGGGACAAAAGAGGGTCCGTTTTTTAAATATTTAAGAATTTTTCTACTTCTAATGCCGCCATACAACCAGTTCAAGCGGAGGTAATTGCTTGTCTATATTTCTTATCTGCTACATCTCCCGCAGCGAATACTCAGCTTACAGAAGTACATGTCATATATCTTTGTTTTCAGTCTTTAAATTTTGCTTCTTGCTCAGTAGACAAAATAGTCCTTCAAGATATGGCATCATCACATAACCTGCCATAAGTAACCAGATATCAGTTTTCATCTATATTAAGCTGTCAGTTGAGGAAAGATGTATTGGGAGTGTGTCATATTGCATAAAATAAGCCTGAACACTCTAATACACTTTCTTGATCAGTTTTATTATTCTTTATTTTTAATCAGCTAAGAAACTGTTCTCAAATGGCTTCTAGCGCCTCTGTGTTTCGAAGTATTTCTATTTTTGGGTTATCTGTTAATTTTTTTTGCATAGCTTGTGATGCTCTCAAAGCATCTCTTCTTACAAGCAAAGTTACTTTGGATGCAAAATGCGTAAGATGTAGAGCTTCCTCTACGGCGACATCTCATCATCAAACAACAACAATATTTTTGTCTCTAAATATAGGCAATCAACCGTCGCATATAGCGCATGCCGAAATTCATTTCTGCCGAAACTTCTCTTCTCCCGCTATTCATAAGCGTTTTGCTGTTGCTCAAGTAGCTATGATAATAGACTGTGTTTCATAAATAGAATTTCAAACGTTGACCTTGAAAGGATGCGAAGATAAGTCGACACCATCAACAGTTTCGGTCAGGATTCTTGTTCAAGAATTTAGAGATTGTTGTCTCATATCCATCATAAGCCTGGTCCCATCTATACCATCTGGGAATCATGGAAAGTTTTCTATAATCGTTGTTGTTGTGAGTTGTCATCATGCAGCCACACCTCAAGCCATGAATCATTCAAACATTAAGGGGGAAAGATTTGCTCTTGCAGCATAAATTGCTGCTGTATGTCATGCTGGTCAAGATCAGATTATAATAACTTTTTCCATAAATGGCGTAAAATTGTAAAAACGCATAAGCGTAAAATATTGTGGTTTAATATTATAGGAAAATTAAGAATTTTCAATGCAAAAAGTCATTCTCATAAATCAAAGGATATATTGCTTTAAAAGCATATTTAATGTAAAAATAGTTATGAAATTTCCTTTTCTTTTCTTAGCATAAATGGGAAGTGAGTGATGAACAATATGAGGAATAACGATCACCGCACTATTCAATTGATTACATCTATTTTTTTATTGTAAACCCTTGTCTGTAATATGGTTGCCTTTGCATCATCTTTACACTTTTGGATATCTACTGACGTTTTGGTCGTCTGTCATCAATCTGGCTTAACATAAGGATTTTCACATTCTTTTACTGGG
>CAJAPL010000164.1 GCA_903943625.1 uncultured bacterium | reverse complement strand
TTTTGTTATAAGCTCTGAGGTTAATGGATAAATTAATCATATAATCGGTCATAGAACAAGATTGGTAATCATAATCAAACTCATGAAATTTGTATAATATCAAGCCGCCTCAGCCCCTCTCATAACTATAACAATTTGTTGCGTTACCTGTCAAAACAACATAGACACATTCAATCATAGAAAGCACCATAACGCATACTTTATGTACTCTTTTAGCATAGGCCTTTCTATTACAATCTTTCATTGTAGAATTTTCTTTTTATATTCTCTCCAAAAAATAACTCACGCTACCATTATTCCCACCGATAATCATAAAACTCGGGTTAGGCTATAATTGGCAATATTTCATTGGCCAGTTATAA
Source organism: uncultured bacterium (assembly GCA_903943625.1). Lineage (GTDB taxonomy): Bacteria > Patescibacteriota > Gracilibacteria > Absconditabacterales > Absconditicoccaceae > UBA6263. The sequence goes on along the minus strand of CAJAPL010000164.1, from coordinate 2,308 downwards.
AGAAAAAAAAAGTAAATCATAAAATAGCTCGATTCCTTACTAATTCAATGAGCTGAGAATTAAAAGTATCTTGGAATGCCATAAAAATACTTTGCAGGCACTGAAAAATATTAATTCATAGAAAATAAAAGCAGAAATATTTTAGAATTATTATTGCTTGTACACTATGAAAATAGTGATTTGCTAACCATGGCGCCAGTCCCCATAATAATATGGCAATCAAAATCGCCGTAAATACTTGAGCTAGGAGGCTAAGGTAGATAGCAGTTTTTGCATAATTATATTGTTTTTTTATCCAATATCTTGGAAGGAAATATTGCAGACTTTCAGTTAGTCATAGATCGTTATATACATTTAAAATTGATACAAGGCCAACTATTGTATATAAGACCCCTACATCAGATACGGAAAGTGAATTTGATATTATTACCTTGATAAAATATGCTGCTGGTGCGATAAGAAACATGAAAAAATACAGCCAGAATCATTTCTTTATCAGTTTTTCTCATAACGGTTGATCCACCAACAATTCTCAATTCATAAACTTTCCCTATAAGATAAAATACCCAATAACTCTATAAAACCTCCACCAATTTTCAACCCAAATTTCCCATTGAAACCAAAAATGATAACACTAAAAAATAATGACCACTTTTTTATTTAACCACAAAAATTATGTTCCAAATATCCTATTCATCTGATCTTAAATGAGAGATAATCATTTCATGAAGTAAAAACGCAGCCTTGCCTATATTGGTCGCAAACTACTTAATCTGAAATAAAGTAAAATTATTAAATAAACCTTGAATCAGTGATATCTTAAATATGGAAACATTAGCAGAAGATGCTCTTGAAAAATCCAATGATTTCTTTGATCTTACATCTGAGCTTGCTACAAAATTTAGAGCCTCTATACTACTTATACCTCTAGGCCTCCATAGATATGGCAAAGTTAAGTTTGTTGGCACCTGATGATGTAAAATAGGCAAAAGACCATTAGATTCATTTGATAACGCCCTTATTAAGGCCTGAATTACGATTACTAATGATGAATTCAAGACATATCAAGTTACAAGTAAGCCCAAAAAAAATATCATGCTTCAAGAATTTTCAGTTACGGCGATCGAAGCTCTGATTACATATTTGGCTTTTTTACCATGAATTGACTATGAAATAAGTATCTACATGGTTGCCACAGAGCCTCACGTAAAAAATTTAATAGCATTTCTAAACAATGCATGAGCCGACATCCATCTATGAATAGATCACACAATTACAGTTAAGCCATCTATCATAAAAATAAAGAATCCTGAATTTAAAATAATATCAGACTACATAGAAGCCGGTACTTACTTCGCCATATGAGCTTGAGCCGACAATAGCGATATAATTATAAAAGATTTTGATGTAGATGATCTATCCTCAATCTACAGTGTGTCCGACAAAATCTGAATTAACTTCAAAATATTAGATAAACACACGATTAGGGTTAGGTCTGACAACAAAAATAATTACAAAGCTACAAAGCTTGAGACCAGGATATACCCTGGGTTTCCGACAGATTTGCAATCAATATTTGGAACTTTGCTAACACAAGCAAATTGAATATCAAAAATATTTGAAACATTATACGAATGAAGATTTAGTTATCTTTCAGAACTTGAAAATCTATGAGCTAAGACAGAAATACTCAATCCTCATGAGGTAATAGTTATATGACCTACAAAATTAAAATGATGATATGTAACTAGTACTGACCTAAGATGATGATGAGCTATGGTACTTGCGTGAATCATGGCAGAATGAACTACAAATGTTATGAGTGAAGAGATTATTGCTAGATGATATGACGATATCGTTAATAAATTAAAATCAATTTGAGTTAATATTAAGCAAATACAATAATATTTTATATGACAATAATTATAAATGAGAGTCTCTATTTGTTTTTCTTGACCAGCTTGAACGGGAGTTAATACCTCATGACTATTGCTTTGAGGATTGTTATCTTCCAAATGATACCACGTTCTTTGAGATAAAGAGTATGCTTCTATTATCAAATGAGATAATAATGATTTTATTCTTTACATTTCAGATGAAAGTTCTTTTATTTCAAGGCAAATAGACTACTTTTTTGCACAAGACGATTATGCAGTTTCTAAAAATGAAAAAATTTACGACCTGAAAAATATTCATAATTTAAAGTCTTGCGATTGTAAATACAAGAACACATTTTCATTCTGAGCTAGTTTAAAAGTCTTATGAATCAGTCTCGATGAGTGAAAAGAATTGATTAATAAGAATTTTG
>CAJAPL010000163.1 GCA_903943625.1 uncultured bacterium | reverse complement strand
TGTGGAAAGTACTTGAAATGTTCATTCACTTCATATTTCCAATATTGTGATATCAAATGTACCTCATCATAGGTCAAATACAGCTATTTTTTCATCTTTGTTTTTTCATTCACCATAAGCTAGTGACGCTGCCGTAGGCTCATTGATGATCCTCTCAACTTTTAATCATGCAATTTCTCATGAAGCTTTTGTAGCGTTTCTTTGAGAATCGTTAAAGTATGCAGGCACTGTGATTACAGCTTGCGTGATGTGTTCTCCCAAAAACTTTTCAGCATCTTCTTTTAACTTCTTCAGGATAAAAGCTGAAATCTGTTCTGGTTTATACTCTTTCTTGTCTATTAAAATCAATATTCATCAATCTGATCATTCTTTTACATCGTATGGAATATTTTTTAGATCAGCTTTGATTTCAGAATACTTTTTTCAGATAAATCTTTTTACTTCATATACAACATTTTTGGGCTCCAAAATAGCCTTTCTTTTTGCCATTTCACCAACCAATAACTCGTCTCATTTTATATAAACTATAGATGGAGTAGTTCTGTTTCATTCTGCATTTGCGATTACTTCAGATTTATCTCACATCATGTATGAGACGCAGGAGTTTGTTGTTCAAAGGTCAATTCAAATAATCTTTGCCATAATAATAACGTAAAGATGTAAAAATGCATAAACGTAAAAGCGATAGCTCAAAAGTTTATCATAGCACGTATATTATAAGCATGCTACGAAAAAATGCAAGAGATTTTTTTATAAAAATAAAATCCCTCTCTAATACAGTCTATGTCTTTTGTTTCTATCTTGTTATAATATGTAATTTTTTTTGAGAATCTTTTTATTTTGGGCATTAAATTTTACAAACAAAGAGAAATGTTTGAGTGCTGATGGTATATTCCACTTTTTAATGTTGATCTGGTAAAGTAGTTTTTGCAATTTGAGGTCAAATATATGTGGTTGGAAAATATGAAACTGCGATATTGAGTCTAATTTATTTAAATATTCTAGTGATTTATCTAGATTGCCTGCTTCATGCTCCATTATTCATAATCCGCGTAAGGCAATAGTATTGTTTGGATTGCTAGATAGTGCTTCTTCATAGTGTCTTTTTGCGTCATCTAGATCTTTGAATATTGTTTCGACAAATGCCTTTACCAACCCAAACTTATATTTATCTTTCAATATACTATCGATATTTTTCATCTGTTTGTCGATTGTTTTCTTATTTTGTGTTTTTCATAATTGTCATAATGTGTATATATAGGCGTTCTCTAGCTCCACCTGTTCATAAATAGAAGCATATTTTTTCTTCTCAAGATATTTTTTTATTAGATTCATCTCTGTATCGATAGCAGACGTGCACTGATCCAGCTTTGTATTTGCCTCATTTTTATAGTCGAAATTTTCTATAAAGGAATGAGCTCGATTAAAATAATTTTTAGCTAATATAAAATACATCAATATTTCTACTTTGACTACGTCTTTGTCTCATGCATTAACACTTTGATCGGACTGGTCAGTATATAGTTTATTTAGGCAGTTTAATGCATGTAAAATGATTTCTTCTACTTCTTTGTATTGTGATTTATTCATCAACTCTAAACTTTTATATATGATACTAAGATATGAAACCATGTGAATAAACTTATCAAACTCTAGATGGCTATGCCCAGCAAAATCAAATTGTATTTCTGGATACGCATTTATGTCATTGATTAATTTATCGAAAAATATTGAATTTATGCGTTTTCTGGTGGATACTTTGTAATCTATATAAACTTTTTGATCGTGGTATCTACATACTCATCGTATGAGCATATCAATATCCAATTTATCTGGCGTTTCATTGCAATTTGCATAATTGACGCTTATCCTTGATGGTAATCTAAAAAAGTTTAGATATTGATCCATCAGTAATTCTTGTTTGCTATGACTAAGACAATTATAAATATAGTTGGAGATTTCACTAGATATGCTTAATTTTTGCTCTCAATCTAGCGGCTTTTCCATAGAAGTGTTTAATAGATTTACTTGTGCTATGCCTATATTAATTTTTCATGGAGCTTTGCGGATTCTTCTTGTCATTGACCACACAATAATACAAAGAGCAAATGTTGCCAATAATACGTAAATATCATAACTTGGATAGTTTCTACTTAGTGATGTCCCAAAATATCGACTCAAAACTATCAGAGCAAGTATAAAATACGCTATCAGAGAAAAAACATTACCCGTCTCTTGTATGGCAAATTTTTTAATTTGATTTAGTAAATCCAACAAATTTAAATTCATGCATTGTTTCGAGATAAATATTATTGGCTTAATTATACTTAAAAAAGCTTCTTTGTCAAAAAAATGTCATATAAAAACGCAAAAAAATTGTTATATAAACTGGTGGAAAATCATTCAAATTTAACTAAAAGAAGTATGTTTTATTTCATTTTGTAAGTGAAGTATGATTTATATAATTCTAGTTGTTTTTTTGTTCTTGATTTGCATTCTTCTGATTTGGTTTTGCTTTTATGTTGTAGTTTCTTGCTTCTTCCCAAATAAGAGAGCTCCTTTTGTGCCTAGTTTTGATAGGGATTTAAAGTTGATGAAACAACTTAATCTTGTGAAATGAAAAAAAATAATTGATTTGTGATGTGGTAATGCAAAGGCGCTTAGGTTTTTTGAATCAGAATTTTGACTTGTGGGAGATGGCTATGATATAAACTTTTTTGCTATAGTGCTTGCAAAGATTTTTAATAGAATCGGCAGATATAAGATTAGAGTTTTCTGGAAAAATTTTTTTAAAGCAGATCTAAAAAAATATGATTATATCTATGTGTTTTTATTTCCATGACAGTTGGATAATATTGCTGATTGGATACGAGAAAATATGAAAAATGACTGTGTTGTAATCTCCAATTCATTTGAATTTAAAAAAAGGAAGCCTTTTGAGCTTATTAAAAATAAGAAATGATATGGGAAAATATATCTATATAAAAAGAACCAATAATTTATCTTTTTTTTAAACTTTTTAACTAGTTCTTTGGATTAATCTATTTTTGGTTTAAAGCTCCTGTTTGATTTTTTTTCTCATTGTTCTTTTTTTTCTTTTAACCTTTTTTCGTTTTCATGTGCGGGAACTGTTGAAGCTATCCTTTCTCTGTCCTCTTCTAAAGCATCGTTTAAGAATTGTATAAATTCTTTTATGACTTTATCCTTGTTTTTTCATTGTGTTCTTTCTTCTTGGCACTCAAACTCTATGATTGAATTGTCATGATGTAACTGTTTTTGATGTGTATGTGTGATTATTTGTTCTTTTTGATCTGGATCCAGATATTTTGAATTTTGTATGTTAAAAAATAATTGCACCTTGGTCTCTACCTTATTTACGTTTTGTCAGCCGTGTCCTCATGATCTAGCCGTTTGAAATTCTAATTCGTGATCTAGAATGTTTTTGATGCAGGTATGTATGTCTATTCACAGATGCATTTTCATTTCTTTCATCTCTATATCAGAAAAACTATGTTTTCAGGCGTGTAAGATATCAAAAAGCTGTTCTTGGTTATCGACTAATTTTGTCCGTTCGTGTCAGTCTGAAAGTAAAATTCATTCAGAATTATAATTTATTATTAATTTTTTATTTTCAAAATCATCATACATTTACTCTAGATATGAGATAAAAGGTATAGGCTATAAGCTGTTAGCTATGTGTTTTCTTTTTTGCTCTTGTGTATATGAAATATATTGCTAGTGTGAAGAAAATTATTGCTATGATGTTTTCTGTAGGTCATACTTTGGGAACTCTAGGCACTCATGCTGCTGAATCTGGTTCTTGATTATTGGCTCACTCTACTTGGAATGTATAGATATGTTCTGTCCCGCCATTGTCTGGTATGAATTTTACTCTATGTTCACCATTTTTATTTGTTGTAAATGAGTACTCTTCATCATCTATATTGGCTGTTCATAGTTTTTTGTACTCTTCACTGTCCCAGTCTCGCAAAAATATTTCTACCTGCACACGTCAAGTGGGGGAAGAATAACGCGTAAAACACAAAAACGGTAACTGGTATTGGCATAC
>CAJAPL010000162.1 GCA_903943625.1 uncultured bacterium | reverse complement strand
TTTGACAACAGACTGTTTCGACACGCTGTCACAAAGCGCATATTGCGCAGTCAGCGTATCATTATCGAGCTTCCGCACGTCCGCAACTCCTTTGAAATGGACAGTGCCATAAATGGCAGCGATGGCTACTACCAAGAGGATAATAGCGAGAGTCAGAAATCCCTTGGAGACCCTTGAATCATTAAAAAATTTTTGTAACATAGGATTTGGATTTGAGGTTTTTTTAATTTTGTTTTTTTCAATATTTGTATCTTTCTTATACTTATTTACTATCAAATGTCAATAGATATAAATGAGCTATGCCTTGTTAGTTAAATTTAATAAAAATTTTTCTAATAAGTCAAACAGCTACCCCAAAACCGGGGTAGCTGTCTTCCAAAAAAAAGGTTAATAAGTTTTAAAATCAGGGATTTGGCTCTACCATAGCATTCCAAATATCTATGAACTGCACAAGTAGCAACTTTGCAGGCACCGATGTAATTGTTCTGGCGCTACGATACTGAGAATAAGCATAGAACAAATCACTTTCTGATTTATCACCACCAAACGCATCTGGGAACTGCTTATAAAAACCCTCCTGGAACTCAGCCCACTTGGGATGGTTAGTCAAGATATCCACATCTGGGGTGGTTGTGTGCTGGATAAAAAACGTATTGAAACGAGGCCAATACAGCTTATTATCCTTACCCTGCAGATAAGGTATAATATCCCTACTCATAGGTTTAGCTTTAAACCTATTCTTTACCCATTGTATTGTCCCCTTATAACGAACAAAGGTCTGGAAAAAAGATCCGGGATTGACAATAAAAGCTTGACGTGCTTTTCTGTAATCAGTATTTCTAAGGTACCCATGAAAAAATTCATAGGCGCTACCCCAGTCGCCACCAAACGAGATACTATCCTGCACACTTGGATTATTATAGTAAATCCTCCTAGCATTCCATCCAGTAGCAAAAAGCGGGGGCGGAAGAATCAGGTTTGCTAATGTATCCTCAATTTCCTGATAAGCCGCATCATTTGCCTGCTTGTTCTTGATTACTTTGTCCAAGGAATCTTTTGCCGCCCTTTCGATCTTCAAGTCAGTAGTACACTGGTCATTTTGCATGAGAAGAGTGTCGTTGTTAGCGACAGCATAGTTTGCTTCCCCATAAAAATGCACAGTGCCAATAGTCCCCAAAATGGCGATTACTACCGCGACAATGACGCCAGCGATAGTTAAAAACTTTTTTGTTTTCGGTGTCATAATTTTCAAAATTTAGTGTTATTGTTTTTGTTAATTATCTTTTTTTGATTTTTTTGTATCTTTCTTATATCGATTTGGTAAAAAATGTCAATAGTAATAAATAAATACATACTTAGTCATAGCTTTTGTATTATAAACAGGTTATAAAACACAGAAAGACCCCCATTCATTTACTCTTGTTATAAAAATTGTTTTCAATATAAAATCTCGACACGTTTAAACATTTTTCTTATTGATGGAAAACGCAGATAAGTTACTAGGCAAACTGGCTTGAATCATAAAAAAATACTATGATCATAGTCAAAAAGTCCCAGTACTAAAATACAAATCTCCTCAGACTATTTCAAAAGAAATAGACATAAAAATCAAAAAAGATTGAACATCGATTGATAAGCTTTTTTCGCAATTAGAAAAAATTGCTTTGAACAGCCCCAAAACATCTAGTAAATGATTCTTCAATTTATTATTTGGAGGTAAACTAATGCCTGCTGTCATGGCAGAAATGTTAACTGCAGTATTAAACAATACTATGCACACCTACAAATCAGCATGAGTACATATATTGCTAGAGAAAGAAGTTGTATCCTATCTATCCAAAAAAATCTGATATACCAATTGAGATTGAATCTTTGTCCCATGAGCATCCATTGCCAATCTTGTTGCAATGATAATCGCCAGAAACGCAAAAAACATACAGATCAGAAATAAATGATTAGCCAATCAAAAAATGGTTGCCTATAGTTCTGATCAGTGACATTACTCTATTATAAAATCAGCGAACATAATATGAATCTGAAGAGAAAACGTTAGAATCATAAAAAGCGATAAGAATGGTAAAATGGATTTAATCGATCTCGAAAAAAACATAAAATCTGATTTGGCAAAATGATATCTGCCATTTTTTATAAATATCACTCTTTGAACCACGGTTTTATGAGCATTTGATCCTATTGTCGATACAGCTAAGATTGCAAAGAAATATAAAATACGACTACATGCAGATTGAGCTTTGTGATGATCTGTTTCTCTCAGCAGGAAACACAAACATCTATTGGGTGGTTCCCAACTGACAGATTCATTTGCTTGGAATCCACACAAAATGATGAATATTCCTATACTAGCATCACTGATATTAGTAAAAGATAAAACCATTTTACAAAAAAACTTTGATGAAACCGCAGATTACCTATTCCAAATGGATAGCCAGTCTTATAACCCAGCAACAAAATCCATACAATGCGGGAGAAGAAATGATGCTCTCAAAGTCTGGACAGCACTCAAGTATCTATGAGATAAATGATATGAAGATAGGATCAACAAACAATTTGATAATGTAAAAACAGCAATCAATATAATCCAGAAAGATAAAGATCTCAAACTGATTATACAACCAGAGTGTATCAATGTATGTTTTCAGGTAAAAGCTAAATCTTCTCGCAAGATATGTGAAGAACTAGATAAACAATGACTTATAAAAGTATGATATTGACATCGAAATTGACAGGAATTTATAAGGATGGTCTGTGTAGACGCAGATATGAGCACAAAAGATATCCAAAACTTTTTTAAACTTGTTAAAAGTATTTAGTCAGATCAAATAAATGATATTTTTTAAGCAAATTTTTTTGTCTTTTTTGGTATTTATATCACCATTATTTCCCCCAGTTATAATCCCTTTTTCATATTGAATTATGGCTTTTTTACTGGCACAAAATTTCAATCCATGGACACTTTGAATCATAACTATATTACCAGCAGCACTTAGTAGTGTATTGATACGATTCTTTTATTGATACGTTTACAAACGCATTTCAAACTACAGAGAAAAAAAAGATAACAAAGATATAATTTCTAGAACAGAAAATAGGATAGTAAAATATTTTGAAAACAAAAAAAAGTTAAGCAGAATAAATCACTGGATTAAGGGGCATCTAAATGCCAAACATGGTCAGTTTATATTATTTCTTATTACAATATTTGCCATAGATTCGGCAATCCCAGATTTTATAGTTGTAGGCATCGTCCGCAAAAAATTAAATTTCTGGCTTTTCTTATTGGCCGCGATTATAGGCAAGACAATAGTTTATGCGCCCGTTATCTTTATATGAAAGTGAATTTTAATATTATTTGGCATTAAATAACAATGTTATCCAAGATAAAAATATTTTTCCAAAAATACTCTAAATGGGAATTCCGACCATGAAATATTTCTGATATCCCAGTATACGTCTATTATCTTTATTTAGCTGCCAAAGCTTGAAGTTTGTTCTTCTTTTCAAATATCAATCCTTGTATGTTGTTTAGTTGATTTTCATGAACCAGCAAATATGAAGACCTAATAAAATTTGATAAAAATATCATACCACAAACTATTTTAATAAAACCCTGAGAAAAAATATCTAATATAATAGATAAAATAAAGGAGAATAAATTGCGGTACCCTCTCATAGCAAAACCCGATCTCGGTAGGGGTTGAAGAGACATAATGAAGATAAATAATACAGATGACTTAGATTTATATTTATCTCAGATAAAAGAAGATTTTTTAATCCAAGAATTTGTGGATTACCCACTAGAATTTGGAGTCTTTTACTATCGTTTTCCAGACGAGAATTTTTGACACATATCATGAATCACTCAAAAATGTTTCATGTTTATCCAGGGAGATTGAAAACAAAAATTTGGCGAACTTGTGATACGTCATCACAGGGCAAAATTCTATTACAAAAACCTAAAATCAAAATATCAAAGCACACGAAATGACATTATTCCAGAATGAAAAGAAATCCAGCTTAACTACATATGAAACCATATTAGATGATCTGTCTTTTATGACAAATCAGATTTAAATAATGATAAATTGGAAAAAATCTTTGATAATTTAAGTAAAGGTTTAAATTGATTTTATTTTTGACGCTATGATATCAAAGTAAGTAGCATACAAGACCTATACAATGGTAATTTTAAAATAATTGAGATAAATTGAATCTGATCTCTACCAGTTCATAACCTCGATCCAGATTATGGTATGATAAATGCATATAAGGAATTGTTTCATCATCGAAATATAGCTTACAAAATAAGTAAAATAAATCGCAGACTTTGACACAAATATCTCAGCATCAAACAAGCTCGCAAAATTATAAAAAAATATTGAATATATAAATTATTAATATTGAATTCTAATAAGCTTTTTTTATACTAAGTATGCTTTAACTTTCATTCAGAATCATGCCAACCCAGATTGCAGAGCTATTAAAAAAATATTGAGATATTATACAGGAAGAGGTAAATGTGAAACAGATAGAACTGTTGCCAGATTCTCTTAAAATCACAAAAATATACAAACCCATATGATCGCAGATTTCATCAAAATTTGCAAAAGATACCGGTAAAATTATCCAGTTTTCAAAACAATGAAACATACAAGAACTAGAAGATTGAAAAATAAAAGTTTTTGACGATCAAAAAAACGAACGGACACTAGAAAAAGAAGACTATGAGATAGCTTATCAATGATTAGATTGAAACAATATAGCAGTAGACGGGAATATAATTGCAAAGCTTGATTTGGAGATTACTCCTCAACTACAAAAAGAATGAACTGTCCGCGAAATATCCAGATTTTTAAATCAGATGAGAAAGGATGCTGACTATAATGTAGATGCAAAAGTCACAATGATGTATGAAACACAAGATGATAATCTAAGTAACATAATACAAGAGTTTTGAGATTCTCTCAAATGAGAAGCGCTACTCAAAGAAATAATAAAAGATAATAAAAAACCACAATGAGATGTTTTCGCGCTTTTCAATAACGAAGAATCCACAATTAATTTTGCACTTAAAAAATAAATATGAGTACCAAATGTTTACAATTTTCACTTAACTATATTTCACGTTATCCCAAAACTGAAAAAGAATTGACAGTCCATCTTTTTAAAAAATGATTTATGTCCCAGGAAGTAAACGATGCTTTAACAAAGCTAAAAGAGTTATGATACATAGACGATGAAAGGTTTATCCAGAGCTACATAAATAGCGAGATATCAAACAAATGAAAACCCATTATGGCAATCAAACAGAAACTAATGCAAAAATGAGTCGATTCACATCTTGTAGATAAAGTTCTAAACATGAACACAGAAGATATGCAAGAATGAACACATAAAAAAATCAAAAAGGAAATCCAAAATTACAAAAAGAAATGAATAGATTGATTTGATATTATCCAGAAATTAATGAGGAAAGGATACAAGCTTGACGATATCAAGGCGGTAATCCAAAATAAAGATTAAAATTTATATATTTTTACGTTTTAATATTATCCAATGTGACGTCGACATAGTATAGCAGCGAGGAAAGCATCTTGAGATGCCGCTAAATCAAAAAGATATAGTATATTGTCCAAAGTCATACAGATTGCCGCAAAAAAATGAGCAGATCCCAAAATGAACCCATCATTGGATCTAGCTTTACAGAAGGCAAGATATTGATGAGTCCCTAGAGATATAATAGACAGAGCTATACTAAAATGATCATGACAACTAGAGGGAGAAGATTTACAAGAAATATTATACGAATGATATTGATCATGATGAGTAGCTCTCATCATTAAGACACTCACATCAAACACAAATAGAACGGCGCAAAATATCAAACTAATAATGAATAAATACTGATGATCTCTAGGACAGCCAGGTTCTGTATCACGACAGTTTACAGAAACATGAATAATAGTCACCAACTGAAAAAAGAAAACAGAAAACATAAATTGAAAAGAGATTGGCAGTATAATACCACTAAATAACGAAGATTTTGAAAATGAAGTATTAGAGACAGCTGCCAATGATTTTTCATTAGAACAATGAATAGCTGTTATTTATACAGCAAAACAAGACTTTGCAGAGACAAAAAAACAAATAGAAAATCTAGGCTACAACATACAGGAAGCAGATATACAGTATATACCAAATAATGAAGTAAGTATTGCAGATATAGAAAAAGAATGATTAACAAATCTCGTAAATGCGCTTGAGGATGACGAAGATATAGATCAAGTATACTATAATCTCAAAGAATAATCTATATGATTTGACTTTAATCCACACATAAGTTTGTATCGTTCAACATTCTATATATTTCAAAAAGTTTAATTACTTTATTATAATTTGTCAGCGAGCCATAATCAGCTTCTATTTTTTTAATCAAATCATTTAATTCTCGCATATTTTTAGATTTCCCGAAATCAAAGTCACTTATCAAAGATAGTTTCTTTATATAGTCATCAACCTTTGTTAACGCTATATTTGCATTGAGTGAAGCTCACTCACCTAAACATTTTTTTCAAAGCTCAGAAGAAATTTCATCCACTTCAGCTGCTGAGATTCACTTACCAAAAACATCAATAACTATTCTACCCTTATATTTCATAGCATCAGCTCATATCGTATTATCAGCCTTAACTTTATTGAAACTTAAGTCCTTTATAGATATAATCGGAGGGAGTTTTTTCAAGAAGTTCTTCAAAAACACAGTCCTATCAACATCCAAGACCATTCTTCATATATTATAGGCCAATTCCGGTATATTTCTATATTTATCTCTAAATCTATAGTAACATACATTGATGTCTAGTTTATCTTCACAAGCTACAGTATCTTTAACTGTCTTATTTATTATCGCATCATCCAAAACACTTATTTCTCAAGTTCAATATATCCGATTATATAGCGAATACCCTATTATTTTATTAACATTATTTCATCCATTATCATCTGTAAAATAATTTCAAGAAAATTCTGATTTTAGATTTTCCGCGATTGTATCTATCTCAGTAGCTTTTTCAGATTTTATATTTTGTATCAAATAATACATAAACTCATTTATCAGTCATACATTTTCCTGATTAGATGTTGTCAACAATTTATCTAATAGCAACAAAAATGAACGCTTAGAGCTAGACTCAAAAGAAAGGGTGATTGGTATTTTAAAGAATCATTTATCATCTTCCAAAAAATCACCCACAGATATATCCGAAACCTTATTGGATTCATTATTTTCTCATGCATCTTGGAAAAAACTAGTCCACTTATCTATCAAGGCTGAGTCAGTATACGGATTAGCTTCAAGAAACTTTATTCAAATCATATCAGTATGCATCTTATCGATATACAAGTCCTTCCATATATTTAATCTAGGAAGATAGATATATTGCAATAAGTATTCATAGGAAGTAGAAAGTTCTTTTAGATAGTCATCATATCTTATCTTATCCTCTCTAAATCAATTATAACGGTCAATCAGTTCATTTATAGTACTCAAAGATCTAAATTCCTCATTTGAAGTAAAAGATTGGTCAACCTTATATTTACTCATCTTTTCCAAATCCATATACCTCTTATTTATATATGATGTATTATTATACACTCTAAAAATTAAGAAAATCATTAGGCATAGAGTACCTAAGGCTAGGAAAAACACTACCCAAAAATCTTTCTCGTTATTTATTACAACCTCATAAATATTTTTCCATAATTTTTTTGCAGGCTTCAAAAAATCATCTACAGATTTTTTGAATGCATCTCATCATAGATCTTTATTAGCGACAGAATTTTTTTGACGTCTTTCAAACTTTTGTGGCTCCATAAATAATACTTATATAATTAAAATTTATCTAGCGATATCAACAAAATCAAATATTTCCCTTTCAGTATCCTTTTGAATAGGCAAGGAGAAATTCATAGAAGAGTGATTAACATTAAATTGATTTGATCAAATAGTTATAGTCCTAGGTTGTACCTTTATATTTTTTGTAGTAATATCTTTTCATAATATAAATTTGCTCTGCTTCAAAAAGTTTATCAAGTTTTTAACAATAAATATATGTGGATTGGAGATTCCCTTGTCAATAAGAGACAGCTCATCTTGTTTAAATGTATCCACGTTGATAGAGAAAGCTATTTGACTGCTATTGGAATTAAATCCATTGAACATTATACTAAAACTAGGTATTTCTGTCTGCTCAAGCTTGAGATCTAAATAATAAACTAGTCTCTTAAAGAAACTTGTATCTACTCATGTCTGACCATTTATAGCATAATACATATCGAAATCTCATATCGTATTACAATCATAGTCTATTTCAAAAGGATTGAGATAACAATTATTTAAGTATAGCATAATATCTTTTTCTCCCCTTTGCATTACATCAGCCATCCCAGTACTTACTTGATCTTTTGTAATATTCAAAGATTTAGCCAATCAATCTACAAAAGTATCCAAATAAGAAAAGACTTGGATAGCACTACTAAATTTTATATTTTCCAAAGACAACAAAGACCTTTTTATATTGGACATATTATCCTGGTCTTTCAAAAGATCCTTCAATTCCTGTGTAAAGAAGCCATATTTTGTAACATAATCTCTTTGGTTTGCTACGTCTGCATAAATAGACCTGGAAGAAACAATCAAATTATCTAAGCTTATTTGTAATACATCTCTTTTTTTTACATAACTTACAGTAGAATTTTTCAAAAAAGATTCAAGATTCTGGATTCATTTTTCATTTGCCAAATCTATTTGTGTTACGTTATTTGTTTTATTGTTTAATAAAGATCAAAACATTTTTTGCTTTAAAGTGGCATATTCTTTGATATATTTATCATATTTTGAATCTGTTACTGATGCTCTCAAGTCTTGTAAATAACCGTTATAAACAAACAGTCATATAGAAGCCAAAGAGAATATAATCATACCAAAAAAGGAAAGTATGAATAATTTCCAATATGAACGATTAACCCTAATAATTGACATATCTGGGCTCATTCAATCATCTCACAATACTATTTTGCTTTCATCCAAATGCCCATCTCCTATGTCTTTATCTATCATATCCAAATTCACATAAGATCATTGCGAAGATGGCTGTTTTACTAATCAAGAAACCCCTTGATCAGATTCGCTTGCAGAAAAATCGTCGGAGTTTTGCAAAGAATCCAGATTAAGGCCTCATTGATTTTCTTGGTTATCGTTTTGGTTATCGTTTTTGTTTTCGTCTAGCATATTTTGTATAAATAATAAATTACAAAATCATTACTTATAAAGTTTAATCAAAACATTAGAAAAGTCAAAAAAAACACGCTAAAAAAGCAGTAATACTTTACATAAAAGAAATAAGTTCTCTATTTGTCTCTAAATCTAGTATAAATTTTAAATAATTTGTATAATATCGGGTTCAATATTAGGTCATAGCTACCATATCGCTCTATCTTCATTCATCATAGAGATTCTTTAAAAGTACTCACACTAGTTAGGGGATGTTCAGAAAATCAAGTAGGAGCTCATCACAACATATCACAGTATGTAAAGCCATTGTCTCTTGCTCGGCCAAAAATTTTAAATTTTAAGTAGTGATGTCATCATATATTACCAAACTTTCTATTAGCAAATCCATAAAGATAAATGATACGATGCTCATCATAAAGGCATATACTACCAGCCACTAATTCTCAATCAATCTGAGAAATAAAAAGATTTCAACGATTGTTTTGTGTAAGATATCTTATAAGATCCAAATATTGGTTTCTAGGGATAATATTGATTCATTTGTTCCCAACCGAGATCGG
>CAJAPL010000161.1 GCA_903943625.1 uncultured bacterium | reverse complement strand
AGCATCCAAAATTTCGCCAAAATCTTTATCAACATCTACCACAAAACAAAGATCTCTGTAAACTATCTGATCTTGCAATGTTTCATAGCTACAGTTTGATTCTCATATGGTTGACATCAATCCAAGCAATACCTCTAAATTTAATGAAAAAAACACTATTCCTGCATTTTCAGAAATTTTTTGTGATTTCAAAATTACCGGATGTAAAGCTCATATAAATCAGATTTTATTTTTTTCTTTCCCTGCTCGACAAAGTATATTAGACTGCTTCTGAGGGTGATAAACGCTATTGTTTGTTTTTTCATAAATTAATTTAGTGTTTATCCCTAGCTCTTTAAATATAGCATTTATGTAGCCTTTTGCATCCAATATGGGATCATTATCTCGGTTTTTAATATCTTTTTTATAAATTATCAATCATATTTCTCCGCTCTCTCAAACAAATGATGATGCATATTTCTCATCTTCACTTGTCATTCCGGCGCTTGTCCTGTAAGGGTTATTGCTTGCAGCCGGAATCTCCTTTTTATTTCGCACTCTTCCGATATCAAACATTTTAATCTCATCAAAGAATTTGCTATTTTTTGCTACAAAAGACAATAGGTTATAAACCATACTATCTCTCATATATGGAGCTTCTGGATTGACAGGATTCTGGAGTGAATATAGATTATCTTTATTTACACCAAACAACGATATGGTTTTATCAGAAATCCAAGGATAAGTTTCAACCTGATCAAAGTTTAAATTTTTAACTGCAATTTCTTCGAGCTTTCTTTGTAATCAAACGTAATCACCGTATTCAATATTTTTTATTTCTGTCATCAAAACGGAATTTTCTATTTTTTCATAACCATAAATCCTTGCCACTTCTTCATAGATATCCTCTGCAATATTTATATCTTCGGGTCATCTCCAAATAGGTACACTAAGCTTATTTTTATTTATGACAAATCACAATCACTCAAGGATTGTCTTTGCATCATTTTCAAAATTTTCAATCTCTTTTCAGAAAATAAATTTCTCCATTTTTTTATAATCCACCTTCACTTCTTTGGGTTTTTTGCTTTCAGCCTTCACTTTTTTATTTACATAATAATCCAATCATCATATCTCAAAACTTCACAAGTCCCTTGAATAATATTTGATCTCATCAAGGAATAAAATCAAACAATACAGGCTGAACAGGGGATTAATATTCTTTTCGTACCTAAGTTCAGCATCAGTTCTCAAGCCCAGTCTTGTTCATGTCTTTCTTACAGCTACTGGATCAAAGTTTGCAATCTCTACTATGATATTCTGTGTGTCATCAGATATCCCGCTATCTAGTCATCCTACAACTCATGCGAGAGCCAATATTTTTTTCTTATCGGCGATGACAACATCACTAGCGATTAATTCATGTTCCTTTTCAAATAAATCTACAAATTTTTCCCCGTCTTTTGCATTCCTAATAATAATATCTCCATCTACTTTTGCCGCGTCAAAAAAATGTATTGGTTGTCAGCTGATATTCATAAATAGATTGGAAAAATCCACTCGGTTATTGATAGGGTTGGATCACAGGTCTATAATCTGCAATCTTGTAAAGAAATCAGATTTTTTGATATTTATATTATTTAATTCGAGCAGAATATATGCGTTTAGTCATTCCGACTTTCAAGCTATCTTCTTAACTGATTTACTACTATTATCTAATATTTGAAAAATATCTGTATCTCTAAATTGTCACATATAATCTCTTATTTTATTGAATGATGTCTCTTTTTTATACATTGAATTGAGTTCTACAGCCACGCCAAAATGTCCGGTCAGATCAGGCCTATTGGTAAGTCATTTGTTATCTACATCCAATGTATAACTCTCCAACCGATGATACTTTTTGTTTAAGGGGAGTCATAGATCATTTTTACTTACATCATCAAAATCTTGTGCCAAATCTCGTATATAATGCAGTTCAATATCTTCATTTATTCATACTTCTTCCTTTGAGCAGATCATTCAGTTTGATTCTATTCATCTCATATTTCTTTTTTCTATAGTTATTCAAGCTTTTTCAAAATGTGTACCAGGCAAAGCTGTGGGGACAAATATTCATTCTCTCACATTTGCTCATCCACAAATAATCTGATACTGTCATTTATCTGCGCAGTCTACTTCACACACATTCAACTTATCTGCATCTGGATGTTTATAACATTTTGTAACATATCATATCACAATAGAATCAGATATCTTTCTACTTACTATTTCTTCGATTTCACATGTCTTGAGTATCAGCTTGCTCGCTATATTTCCCGGACTGTCATTAACAGATATAAACTTCTTCAATAAAATTTCGCTATACTTCATTTAAATAACTAATAACTAAAAACCAATAGCTAAGTACTCATAGCTAACAATATATTTACAGTTTTATTAACAAAAAAAAAGAGAAAGTTATAGAATAGGCGAGAATAGTTTTAAAATTATTCTAGTTATAATCGAAGCTAATCAAAGCCTTCTCTTCGTCGGAATAAAAAATGTTGATTCTTTCTTCCGCTTAGAGACTATGTTTTCAAGGTCTCTAATCGCTTTTTTATCAGAAAAAAAAGCTCAAACTTCGGCATTGAAATCAAAAGATAAGAAGTCTATATTTTGAGAGCCTACAATAGCCTCATCTCAATCTATTATCATTGCTTTTGCATGATTCATTTTGTGCATAAAATAGAATTTAATTCACAGTTGAAAGAGTTTATCAACGTAATAATAATTTATATAATTAAGCGTAGGTATCTCAGTGTCTTTGGGGATTACTATCTCTACTTTAACTCCACGATGAATAGCCATATGAAGCAAAGCAATCATCCAACGAGGCGGTATCAAATACGGAGTGACTATAGTTATACTAGTTTTTGCTTCTATTATTTTTCTCTTATAATAATTATTCAAATGATATATATTGTTAGATTTTCATCGATTTTCTATTATCCATCATTTTATTTTTTTTACAAAAGATTTGTTACTGTAGCTCAATAGATATTCATCTTTTCATCCACACATTTTGTAGGTGTATGCAAAAGATTTCAATAGCGGTTTGACTATCCATCAAGTCAATCTGACTTGCAAATCATACCGATTCTTACTTCATCGCTTCACGTTTACTCATCACAAAAAAGCTATTTTATTGTCTACTATCAGAATTTTACGATGTGTACGACGAAAAAAATCACTAAAAAAATAAATCTCAGCTCCAAGATGGCGCAATTCACTAACGGTCTTTTTGGAGAGCTCTAGGCTCCCAAAAACATCCAATACTATAACAACCTCAACTCAATTATTTAATTTATTCTTTAGCTCTCATATAAAGTCATGACTTGGGGTTGTGTCATCTACAAAAATATACATTTCTATATATATCTTTCTTTCTGCCATACGAATTGCTTCCATCATGCCATTCCAAGCTTTCTCAGTAGTTGTATAGAATCTATACGACATCTCATACCTTATAACCATTTAAATAACTTAAAATTTAACATATGAAAACACAAACAAAAAACAATATTTTTATTCTTGCATTTATTTCTTTATTTTGTACAAATTAAATCAAATTTACAATAATAAAAAAATTATGAAAAGATTCGAAAATATAAAAAATCTGAAAGAGTTTTCGGTGATTATGAAAAACTCCATAATAGATAACATATTTGTAAATAAATTTATAAAATCATGATTTATTCTGCGTTATCATGTACATAGTCCATCATTTAAAGATCAAGAAAAACTTATAAAAAGATTAATAAAAAAATCTGCTCATACGGCACGATGAAAAAAATTCTGATACGAAAATATTAAAACGATAAAAGACTTCCAGAGACAGACTCCGATATCTCAGTACAAAGATATGGAGCCGTGGGTTACATATATGTTAAAGTGAGAAAAGAATATTACTTATCCCAAAAAAATAGAATGGTTTGCTACATCTTCTGGGACTACATGATGAGCAGCAAAATATATCCCTATGTCAAAAGATTTTATAAAAAATTCACACATCAAATGATGAGTGGAGGCGGTCACTCTTTACTTAAAAAATAATCACAGAAGTAGATTCTTCCAATGAAAGACAATAGCAATATGATGATCTTTCTCAAAGAATCCATATACATGAGAAGATAATGTATGATTCCTATCTGCAATTGTACAAAAAGAAGCTCCCTTTATATGACAACATTTTAGAGAGCCTAGCAACAAAATTTCCTTTATGGAAAATCGAGAAGAGAAATCTCTTAAGATAATAGAATCTACAATAAATAAAAATATAACATCATTGAGTGGTTCCCCATGATGGTGACTAAATTTTCTTTATAATGTCTTGGCTTACACAGGCAAGAAAAATATACTAGAAGTTTGGCCAAACTTTGAAGTCTTTTTTCGATGATGAATGTCTATTGACCTATACCGCCCTCAACTTGCCCAGTTATTCCCATCTAGAAAAGTAAAATATTATCAAATATATAGTGCTTCAGAATGATTTTTTGCAGTACAAGATTCCAACAGTGCCACAGATATGTTATTACTTACAGATAATGGGATTTTCTACGAATTCATACCATTTGATGAATATGGTAAAAAACATCCAACTACACTTACCTTGGAAGAAGTAGAACTATGAAAAGATTATGTACTGGTAATTACAAACAATTCTTGATTGCGAAGATATATATTATGAGATACAATCAGATTTACATCTCTTGACCCACGAAGAATCGTCGTCGCTGGTAGGACAAAATATTATATAGATGTAGTAGGAGAATGTGTGACCTCAGATTATACTGATAAAGCATTATTAGAAGCTTGTAAAAAGACTGATACAATAGCGACTGATTATCACGCCGCTCCTGTTACTTATTCATGATGAAGTATCAGATGAGCATATGAATGGATTATAGAGTTTACTAAAGCCCCCAAAAACATTTCTGAATTTACAAAAATATTAGATAGAGAATTGTGCAATGCGACTTCATATTATTTCGACGAAAGATACACCACCAAAGTACTTTGAGAACTTATAGTCCACACAGCAAAACAGTGAGTTTTCTATGATCGAATGAAATCTAAAAATAGACTCTGATGACAATTCAAAGTCCCCAAACTATCCAATGATAGGACGCATTTCGATGAAATTTT
>CAJAPL010000160.1 GCA_903943625.1 uncultured bacterium | reverse complement strand
TTGCATTATCGGCTGATTCTTTAATATCTTTAAAAACGTTATTATAAACATCCATAAATTTCTCAAATCATTTTAATGTCTCGGTTCAAAATTTTCAATCTGGCTTTTTATCTAAATTAAAATCTTTTTCGGCTCCCTTAAAGTTTTTATCCCAAGATCATTTATAAAAATCTACTCTATTAAATCCTGTTAGATCTTTAGATTGCTCTAAAATAAATTTCTGTAAATTTTGTATATTTTCTTTTGATGGATCGTCTAAAAAGGACTTTACAAGAGCCTTTTGATCAGCTGGTATATCTCCAAGTGATTCAAGTTTTGTTTGAGCTGCAAGTATTGATTCATTGTTATTATATTTTTCTGACGTCCCCTTTTCCACCTTTGTTAGACCCATATCGCTTTTTGTATATACATACGGTTTTAAAAAATCTTGTAGATCTTTTATCGATTTCAAATCTTCCTTATTAAAGGCATTAATATCATCTTTTAGGTCTCATTGTCAATGTTGCACCAACAATCACATCACTTTATCATAAATATCATTAATTTCAGTTTTTTTACTATCTTTGTTTTTTTCCAATTGTCCCAAAAAAGATGTGTTCAGCATTGGATTAAGTGTTTCACTAGCTAGCTCCTTCTTATTATCCACAACAGTTTTTATGATATTGAGATTATCACCAAACTGCTTATCTTGTTGGTCTTTTTGCTGATCTTTTGACTCTTGTGCCGGTGGTCTAATCTCTCTTGATGAATCTCAAGTCATTTTTGATTAATAAATTATAAAAATTTTTATTAAAATTTTGCCAATAATTCTTCTATTTTATCTATATCTTGTTCATCATTTTTTTTATCGTCCAATTCTCTCTGTTTGAGCTCTTGTAAAAATGATGTGGCCTTTTTAAGCTTCCCTTTGGATTCTTCATCCTGGATATTTTTAATAGCCTCTTGAAAAGTATTTATCAAAAGGTCTATAATGATGTTGTCTGAGTCATCGTTTGCTTCTACTAAAATTTTTAATCATCTTGCCAATGGTCGTACATTTTCAATAGCCACCAACATCCTTATAATATATTGTTTTTTATCCATGATATTTTGCAATAATCGCTAAAACAATATAATTTTATCCATAATTTTCTATTTGTCAAAAAAGTAAGAATATTTTTTCACTCAAAGCAATTGATTTTAATTTAACATTTACTATAAACTTAGCGATTATAATTATCTTTAATCAAGTATGAAAAAAATAATCTTTCTAAATATCAAAATCATCTTTCTTGTGCTAGTACTTTTTGTATTGGTTTTTTATTTTAGACCTATAAAAGCCCAACCAACGGCAACAATTGTACAGTTGCAGGTTTGTTGAGTAGCTGCATCTTGTGGATATGGAACATCCTTGGATCTTGGTATGAAGCTGTCATCCAATTCTGCTTTGCAGTTTTCTTGAAGCTTTTCATCACCATTTCGATGCGAAGATCTAAACTGAAATACGGCAGAGCGGGTAATGACAATCCAGTCTGATAATCTTGTCAACGCATACAATTCAAATTTTATTATACCCGCAAATAATATCGAATTTAAAAATACACCAGCTCATGTCGTATGATGAAATTGTCCCATAGACCAATGAACGACATCTCGGACGGAGATATGATCTATGCCAGTAACCATCCTTTGAAAAACTTACAGTCCAAATCAGCCTTGTAAAGTCCAATCAAATACATGAAGCATAAGAGTTACAAGTTTATCATGACAAGCTATATGAGTCTATTCATGAAAACTAACAATTACTTACAGTGATTTTGATGATACTATCGATTGTCGGAGTGCTGTAGATCCAAATTGTTCAAGACCAGATATGGTTTTTGATTACTGATGAGCTACCATGAGACGAGCTGGATGTAATTCAACTCTTGGCATAGGCAACTGAATAACTCATTATGGTCAAAATGCGATTTGAGAAGTTTACGATTGTTCTTGAATAAATTTGTGATATATCAGCCAGTTTTATTCATATACTTGAAAGGAAATAAACATATCACCAAATTGCAAAATAGATAATATTTTTTGAAAACTCTATACTTGGGCTCCAGAAGGATCTTGATACTGATCAGATTTGGCTTGTTGATTTTGACGACATATACCATCAGATTCAGAATGGAAAACACTAGAAGAAGTTTACAATATGGATCTAGAAAATAGAGAAAGCATAGGTTGGAGATGAACAAATCAATGACGAAGTGGGACCGAGTTACGACTTCTAAATCGAGATTTATGATTCCCATTAGCATGATACGCTAAATGATGAAATCAATATTACAGTCTATGAAGCACTGGTTATTATTGGACCAAAACTTTGTCTTGAGCCAGTCCCATGTATCGTGAAATATCATATGATAAGTCGACGATCTTTAGATGAAGAAAGACGGCTGCTCAGTATTATTCTGTCCGTTGCGTAAGGAATTGTCCTAGTGATTTTGTATGTAGACCATGAGAGCGATGTGAGATAGATGCGAGTTGTTGTAAAAACGATACTAAATTCTCAACCTGATGAATAGATTATTCTCGAGCATGATGTAATTCTACGCTATGAGATATGTCTGCCAATACATCAATACAAGATTATGCTTGAAACGCCTACGATTGTGAGGCAAATATAATATGATCTTATCTATGATTTAATAAAAAAGAAATCTGAATGTGATGAGCTTGTAAAATAAATAATAATTTTGGTAAATTATATCAATGGCAATGATTAGAAAGCAACTGCAAACAGACAGCATCAAATGATTTTATTTGATTATCAACAGATTATAATTGTGCTTGTCCCAGTGGACGACATGTCCCCACTAGTTCAGAACGGGATATAGCAAAAGGTTATTATGCATCTGTATGATGAATCAACTGATGGGCAGGAAACCAATCTTGATTGGTTCGAAAATTTCAGCTGCCATTGGTATGACGATGTTCAGACAACGACACTTGTGTCTCTCGTGGATTATCATGATACTATCGATCTTCAAATAAAAACTGAATAAATTGAATATCTAAATTCATATCCTATTCTTCAAACTCTATAGCAGATTCAGACAAAAACCAAACAAATTACTTGCCGGTTCGTTGTATAAAAGACTAATCCTTAGATAATATAATTCAGTCTCTAAAATAATTATGATAATTTCCCATATCCCAAATCAAGCATGAGTATATTTTTTCAAGGATAAAAATTGAAATGTTTTGTATATATGAAAAGCGAACAATCTTCAAAAGAGAGTATCTCAATATTTTTCTCCATGATCGGTTTGGAAACAAGAAATGATATCATTAGCAAACTCTGTAGATTTTGTCATAGTAAAAAACGAAAGCGAAGCGCTTTATCTAGAAGATAATCTAATCAAAAAACACAAGCCATATTATAACAATATGCTCAAGTGATCAAATTCCTATGCCTATATCAAAATCACAAATG
>CAJAPL010000159.1 GCA_903943625.1 uncultured bacterium | reverse complement strand
TAGTAATTATGGGATGTTTTTTGCTTGTAGGATGTAGCAAACAACCGACAACGTCTTCAACAACTATCAAAGAAGCTGAAATCCTATACGACATGTGAAAAAATCAAGAAGCGCTAGACTATTACAATCAGAAAATTGCTAATGATCCCAAAGATGTAAACGCCCTTGTCACTAGATGAAAAATCTTGGCGAAATTTGGTCGCTATGATGAAGCCATAAATGACTTTTACAAGGCATCCAAACTTGACGAAACTCAAGAGTCATATATGCTATACAAATGATTATTAACTATGCAATCTGCCATAGACATAAATGCTCTAGATTCACTAGACTATACTGGTACAAAAAATCTAGATATGTTTACATTTTACCACTGTGTCCTACTGTCACAATTAAACAAAAACACAGAAGCAAATGCATGCCTAGATAAATTGCTTGCTATAGACAATAATAACCCACAATGAAATTATCTCAAAGGAAAAACATTAATAAAGACAGAAAAGCGAAAAGATGCAATAAAATATTTTAATAAAGCCGAAGCATGATGACTATCTACGCAAGAGTTATATAGTAACAAGTCATTGGCGCTTGCAAAAGCGAATATGACATGAGCCATAGAATATGCAGACAAAGCTATTGATATAAATTCAAATGATACATGAGCATATTATGCGAAGGCATTATGAAATTTCAATTTATGAAACTGGGATAAAGGATTAACTGCTATAGAAGAAGCGCTCAAATCAAACACGGAGAACAAAAACTATCTATGGCTAAAATGAGATCTTCTCATGAGAACAGAAAATTACGGTATGGCTATCAAAGCGTATGATGAAGCTTTTAAACTAGACAATACGAACTCAAATATACTTTCAAGAAAAGCTATAGCTCTTTACTATAAATGAGATAAGAAGGCGTTGGCACAAACAATAATACAAATAGAAGGCATAATAAATGACAATGCAAACAGATATTCGAATTTTGTAATAGTGTTGATAATATCCAAAGATTATCAAAAAGCCATAACATACATAAATAAAGGGTTGGCATTAACACCGAATCATGATTACTTAACATTCAACAAAGCTCTAACATACTATCTTATGAAAGATTATCAAAATGCTGATATACGATACTCTAATCTACGAAAAGACTACAAACCAGAAGAAGCAAAAATTATATTTGCTGATTATCTCATGACACAGTGAGACTATGCTTCTGCAACAAACACCATAGAATCTGTACTTGCAAAAGATCCACAAAACACACTAGCACTTGCTAGTAAGGTAGT
Source organism: uncultured bacterium (assembly GCA_903943625.1). Taxonomy (GTDB): domain Bacteria; phylum Patescibacteriota; class Gracilibacteria; order Absconditabacterales; family Absconditicoccaceae; genus UBA6263. The sequence continues at coordinate 3,170 of CAJAPL010000159.1, read as the reverse complement.
AATATTTGATGAGATGAATAAGGTGGGCAAAAAAGTACCAGATCCTAGCTGGGATTACAAGACTCCATCTGTACTAGAAAATGCTAAAAATAAATTATGAAGATATCGATTCTTGAAAAACTATAGATAAGAAACTGTGTGCTCCTTAGGCTTGTCCTGTAAGGGCTTGTCCTGTAAGGGCTTGTCCTGTAAGGGTCATGTTTTGCGGCCCCGCACTCGCGGGATAAACCGGAATCTACCTACACACCGTCATTCCGGCTTAATTGTGAAACTGCAGCCGGAATCTAGAAATAATAGTAGATCCCGGTTGCATTGAATAACACCGGGATGACAGGAAGAAAGGACGACTCCGTCAATAACACCGGAATAACATTGGTTTTTACCCCAAAACAAAAACATGGAAACAAAAAATCTAAATCAAATCCTAGTAATTTCTACTCTAGTACTACTTATACTATCGCTCATATTTTGATTGCATTGATTATTTTCTCTTGCTATGGTAGTATGACTGTATCTGTATTATTTTTCTCCTACAGCCAAAAAATATATCACCCAAAATACTGAAAATATTTTCACACATAAGCTCTGACTAACATCCACCAATTACAATCTACTCACAGAAAAAATATCTTATATCATCCAGCATTACCTTCTCATCTGATCTATTGTATACCTACTTATATCAGCACGAGATTATGTTTTTTCCAATATATTGTTTTTACCTTCACTACTAGTGATATGGGTATTGATTATTTCTATCTTGGTATCTATAGGCTCACTCTCACAATGAATCATCTATCTATGAGAAAAAAAATTGAATAAGTCAGATTTAGTTTTTCTTATCAGTATCATCATTGTTTTGTGCTTACTTGTATCACGATATTCTGATCCTTTCTACATATCATATTTTTATTGAAGTCTGATATGAGAAATCATATGGTTAGTTGCAATTATAATATTCTGATTAAATAAATTATCCAAAATTTTTAAGACTGACTTATTTAGGATACGGACAGTTATAAATATAATCTTACTTCTTATTCGAGTATGGAATAGTTTCCCTATACTCAAACAGTCTATGACACACGAAACAATAATTTATCAGACCTGATATATATACAATACCGATTGCCCAATGATTTTTTCTGGACAATAACCCGTCATACTGAGCATCTTATCTACTACCAAACCGTCATTCCGGCGCTAAGTTTTGCGGCCGGAATCTACTATCTAAGATCCCGGTTGCACTGAATAACACCGGGATGACAAGAAAAATAGCATCGGGATGACAAACAGCTAGCAATAATTTTTTCACAAAGAGTCAAATTCATTTTTTTGATTTAAATAAAAACTCCTTGAATTCTATACAAAATAATCTAGTATAAACGCAAACTTATTCGGTTTTTTACTTATTTTTCTCATAAGACTGCTGTCTAAAAAATATTTAAATAGCGTAGGTATAATAGTCATATCTCTCCTGGTTCTATACGCAGGAGGAGCTTTTGACGCATTTTCATGATTTATTAGATTGTGATCTCGAGGTAGTATCACTCCAGCTACCAACCAATATAATTTGGAATATGGTTATGGTATTTGAGATAACTGATATGGTTATGGTACATGATATTGATATGTTTCTGGTGAACCATTAAACAATACAAATATAAGATATTCTGCAGGTATAGAATCTCAGATATGAGTAACTTCTTCTGGTAACGTAATATCTGGTACGCAAGTTTTCACATGATGAAATGTACAAGTGACAGTTCCAAGCAATACTATAGTGACATTGAGTGGCTCTACATGGACATGATTGATGGCACTTCCCACATACAATGTAAGCACATTTGCCTGACTTGCAGGCAATCAAACCGCACAATGAGTAGTAGATATTAGTTTCTGAAATGGTGCACGATTTAGTCAGCCTATCAAGATAGTTATCCCTGTCCCTGCCGGCTTAACAACAGCTTATGTCAAAGCCAATCATGGATGATGAGCTACATTTGCTGGTTTATCTGCGAGTGCATCTGCTACATGTATGAGTGGTCTAGCAACTACCCTTGCTTACAATGGAGAGCCTGTTGCTGTCTTTAATAATACAGTTACTATATATTCTTGTTCAGCTTCACAATTTGTTGCATATACAGAATCATCTTGATGAGGTGGTGGTTGAGGTTGATGATGAGGTTGATGATGAGGTTGAACAATGCCTCCTTCCAAAGATACATGTCCAAACTGAGACAAATCATGAGACGCCTATGATGGTAAATGTAACGATAATAATAAAGACTGAGAAAAAGTTAAAATAATTAAATCACGTTGAGAGCTAGGTAGCGATTTATTGATCGACAACGCATATAGTATAGAGTTTAATGATGCATATAACTTCGCATTTGAGAAAGGTATCACCACAGCACCGACAATCAGAGAGGCCAATATGACATGATGATTGAAGAGAGCTCACCTCGCAAAGATGATAGTAAACTATGCTATGAATGTACTTGGTAAAACATTAGATACAAGTAAATCTTGTAACTTTAATGATTTAGACAGCCAAAATGCTGAACTTAAATGATATATCAAACAAGCTTGTCAATTATGATTGATGTGAGTAGGTATCCAGTCTTTCAATCCCAAAGATAACGTAAGCAGAGCAGAGTTTGGTACTATCCTTTCTAGAGCGTTACGATGATCTACGTATAATAAATCAGGTAATGACTATTATAGTGCTCATCTCAAAGCCCTAAAAGCTAAATTAATTATCAAGGATTCCAATCCAACACTAAAAGAAAGAAGAGCTTATGTGATGATCATGCTGATGAGAGCAACCCCATAAACATATCCAACAATTTCGCTTGTCATTCTGGTGTCAAGTTTTGCAACCGGAATCTGCTACCTCAGCCAACAAAAACCAATAAAATAAAAAAAGCTCATTCTCAATGGATGGGCTTTTTTACAATTCGCTTCGCTATAACCTACTTACTTATATTCTTTTGCCATTTATTTAAATTTGCTTCGCAGACTGACTTTTTTTCATTGCCAAAAAAGTCAGCAAAAATGCTAGTTCTTTACAAGACTCGCTACAAATATTTTGTTCGTTTTTTGCATACGACCAGGAGCTCAAACAATTTGTAAAGAACCAAACTATTGACTAAATTTTCTGGAGTACT